>NZ_WXEX01000007.1 GCF_009877435.1 Heliomicrobium gestii
TCAATCGAATGTTCTTTAACATTTTTTGTCCCGCCTCCCAGCATTTTCACTGCACTTAGCTTTTCGACAAGCCGATAGGATATCCTTCTGGGTCACCCGTAAAATCGTTCGCAAAAAAACGGTTAATTTTGACATTTATTACCATAGTTAAGGATGGCCGAAGCGCTTGTTTTTCGGATAATGAGGGAACTCCTCTGATTCTCGTTCGAATCTGAATGAAAGCATCTGAAAAAAATAAAGAACGCAGAGGAATGAGGCGAATGCTGGAACAAAAACGGAGACTGATCGTTGCAAAAAATCCTGAAAGGCAAAAAAATGCCCTGCCTTTTGGCAGAGCACCAACCTGCTGATTCCCAGGCCTCCACAGACCGGCTTCTTCCAACATCTTTTCGATAAGACATCCATATCCTGTAGTTGGAGAATTTATGAATACGTGGGTCACCGCCCCGACAATCTTCCCGTTCTGAACGATGGGGCTGCCACTCATGCCCTGGATGATGCCGCCGGTAATATTCAAAAGCCGCGGATCGGTTACCCGGATGACCATCCCCTTCCCGTCGGTGCGGTGGGGCATGACCCGATCGATGGTGATCTGAAATCGCTCCAGCTTGTCGCCTTCGACGACGGTGATGATCTCGGCCGGGCCTTCCTGCACCTGGGCCGAGAGGGCGATGGGCAGGGGATCGGGGTAGTAGGGATTGTTCAGCTTGCCCTCCAGACGGCCAAAGATCCCCACCATCGTGTTGTGCTGGATCGTGCCGGTGAAGGGAGGGTCGTCTTCCTGAAAGACACCGACCTTCTCGCCCGGAGCGCCCCGTTTGCCTTGCTGGATCGACTTGACCAGGGCCGGGATGATGCGTCCTTCGGCCACATCGATGCGCTGATTCGTATCGGCGTCATTGATCACGTGCCCAAGGGCGCCGTAGGTCTTGCTCTTCGGCTCGTAAAAGGTCAGGGTGCCGACACCGGAGGCGCGGTCGCGCACATAGAGACCGACGCGGAAGCGCTTCGTTTCGGCGCAACGGACCGGATCGACAGCGACCATCGTCAACTGTCCGTTGCGGGACATCTCGATCTCCAGCTTTTTCCCCGCTCTGCCCGCTTCATCGATGACGCGGGCCAGTTCGGCGTCGCTCTTGATCGGCTGGCCGTTCACCTTGTGGATCACGTCGCCCAATTGGATCCCGGCATCCTTCCCAGGGTAGTGCTTGGCGCCCTGTTCGTCAGTGATGGGCGCCTGTCCGACGACGATCACCCCCTGGGAGTGCAGGAGCACCCCGATGGAGTGGCCGCCAGTCAGCAGTTGCATCGGCGGGAGCACATCAACGACGATGTGTTTTAGAGGAATCCAGCCCAACAGGCGCAGGCTGATGTCGAGCCGGCCAGGTTCTTCCGTCGCGTTGGCCGGTGTGACGGCGATGGCGCCGGGAAACTCGTCAGGGGTCCATTCCGGTGACCGCTGGAGAGCGGCCAGATTCATCCGTCGCAGTTCCAGCGTAACATGTCGCAGCATGTTTTGGGGAAACATGCTGTTGATGGGGATTTCCTCACCGACCGTCGTGCGCAACCGTGACGGTGTCAGCCAGAGGCTCAGCGCCTCATCGGTGAGGCTTCCGGCAATCAACGACAGGGCCAGGAGCAGACCGATGCACCGTTTCAACCGCTCTCTTGCCATCCGCCACCTCCTCGGGGCATACTTACGGATTTTACAGGGCGCGCCACCAGAGCGCAGAGGACGCCGCCCATCGTTCGTTTACCGGTTTCTGGAGCGCTTTTTCATTGGGGCGTCTCTACTTTCTCCCCAATGAGCCGACCGTATCCCGCTAAGCCGTGGGTATCCCGAAAACCCTTGGGTATGACGAAATCTGCCTGCCAGAAAAACCAGCCGGCAGGAGAAAAAAGCGGCCCCGCCATCATTCGGCGGGGCCGCTCCGTTCCCAGAAATCCTTCTCTTTTTAGGAACTTTTTTTCGCCTGAGCAAACATCTCCCGGGCATGGCTGTGGGTCAGCGCGCTGGCCCGGTCGCCGCCGAGCATGCGTGCCAACTCCTTCACGCGCTCCTCTTCGTCAAGGGCGTCGATCCGAGTCATCGTCCGTTGGCCGCGAACCGTCTTCAAGATACGGAAATGGCTGTCAGCGTAGGCGGCCAGTTGGGGCGCATGGGTCACACAGATCACCTGCACCGCCTCGGCCACCTCGGCCATCTTCTGGGCCACCGCCTGCAAGGCTTGTCCGCCGATGCCGGCGTCGATCTCGTCGAAGATCAGCGAAGGGATGCCTTCCACACGGGCCAAGAGCGTCTTAAAGGCCAACAGAATCCGCCCCGTCTCACCGCCTGAGGCGATCTTGGCCAGCGGCTTCGGCGGCTCGCCCAGGTTCGGCGTAAAGAGAAACTCGATCTCTTCGGCGCCCGATGCCGAAGGTTCTGTTCGAGCATCGAGTCTCACCTCCAGCTTGGCCCGGTTCATGCCGAGAAAAGCCAGTTCCTTGCCCATCGACGTTTCCAACTTGGCCGCCATTTTCTTGCGCAGCGCCGACAGCTTGGCCGCCGCCTCCTGGTAGATCTTCCGGCTTCGTTCCGCCTGGGCCTGCAGTTCGGCAATCCGCTCGTCACGGTGCTCCAATTCCCCCAGTTCCCGGGCGATTTCCTCCCGGTAGGCCAGGATCTCGCCGATCGAGCCGCCGTACTTGCGCTTCAGCCGCCGGATCGCATCGAGTCGATCATCCACCGTCTCCAGCCGATCGGGCTGATACTCCAGATCCTGCCGGTAGTCGCGCAAGCGTTCCGCCGCATCTTCCGCCTGGTAGTAGGCGGTCTCCAGGTTCTGCACCAGCGCGGCCAGCACCGGATCAAAGGCGGCCGCTTCCTCGACGGCGCCTCGCGCCCGGTCGAGCAGTTCCAGGGCGCCGCCGGCCTGTCCCCCGAAAAGGGCGTCATAGGCGGCGCTGGCCTTATCGGTCAGCTTTTCCATGTTTTGCAGGCGCTTGCGCTCCTGCTCCAGTTCCTCTTCCTCTCCCTCGGCCAACTGCGCCCCGTCGATCTCTTTCACCTGAAAGGAGAGCATGTCCTGGCGCTGGATCCGGTCACGCTCACCCTGCTGCAACCGTTCCCGTTCCTTTTCCACCGCATCAAGGGCCCGGTAGGCCGCCTCGACAGCGGCCAACGCCTTTTCCCCGTCAGCGCCGGCCAGCCGGTCGAGGAGCACCCGGTGCTTGCGCGGGTTCATCAGCGACTGCTGTTCATGCTGCCCTTGCAGGTCGATCAGCCGGCCGCCGACCTCGCGGTAGAGCGCCAGCGGGGCGCTGCGGCCGTTGATGCGGCAGACGCTCTTGCCGCTGCGGGCGATCTCCCGCGTCAAGAGCAGGCTGTCATCCTCATCGACGTCGACGCCCAGTTCTCCCAGTTCCCGCCGCAGCTTGCCGCTATCGCCTGCCGGCAGCCGGAAAAGCCCCTCCATGCGGGTTTTATCTGCGCCGGCGCGGACCACATCGGCGGTGGCGCGTCCGCCGATCAACAGCCCCACGGCATCGATGACCAGCGACTTGCCGGCGCCCGTCTCGCCGGTCAAGAGGTTCATCCCCGGCGATAGTTCCAGTTCCGCCTCTTCAATCAGCGCAAAGTTTTCCACACGCAACCGTTCCAGCAAGGCGCTCCCCCCTTTGCCCGCCTGTCCTTCACTCGACCCAGCCCTGAATCTTGGCCATCAAGGCCGCCACCGCCTCGACCGGTTTGACGACGATGAAAATCGTGTCGTCGCCCGCCACCGTGCCCAGCACCTCGGGCCAGTGGCTGTAATCGATGGCGCCGGCTACGGCATGGGCATGGCCCGGAAGGGTGCGGATGACAACGATATTCAGACTGGAATCGACATGGGTCACCGTGTCCCGCAACAGGCGGCGCAACCGATCCGGCGCCTGGGGAACCTGAGCGGCTTCCGACGGCGGCGCATAGCGCGATTCGTCCTTGCTGACGGGCACCTTGATCAGGCCCAATTCCTTAATGTCTCGAGAGATGGTGGCCTGGGTGACCTCCATGCCTCGCTCGCGCAGAAGCTGGGCCAGTTCGTCCTGTGTCTGGACCACTTCGGCGCCGATGATCTCCAGAATCGCTCGCTGACGCCTGCTCTTCACGTCGATGGCACCCGCCTTTGAACGCCTTTTTTCTCCGCCACAAGCACATAGGGCGGATGGCCTGTCCGGTTGGGGAACCGGACTGACACTGTATCCCATCGCTGCGGCGGCAACTGCCGCCACCAATCGTTGACTGCCGCCACCTCGGCCTCTGCCCCGGCATGGCCCACATAGACGACGACGACAAGGCGACCGCCCTCTGCCAGCGCCGCCGCCAGGGCGTTCAGAGCGTTGAGGGTCGAATCGGCTCGGGTGACGAGGTGGTGATCGCCGCCCGGGAGGTACCCGAGGTTGAAAACGGCGGCCTTCGGCTTTTGATTGGTTCTCTGGAGCCACAGTCCCAACTGGCCGTGATCCCCTTGGACCAGGCGGATCGGGCGCTCTAAAGCCAGCGTTGACAGTCCGTTCACAGACAGCGTCTCTGACGAGAAGGGATCTTCGATCCTTACCATTTCGCCTAAGCCGGCTTCGGCCAATCGCCGGTTTGTGGCGACAATGGCCGCCTCTTGAATGTCGACCGCCAAGAGGGCGCCGCCAGGCAGCACCTGCCGCGCCAGAAAAAGGGCGTCATGACCGTTGCCGGCGGTGGCGTCGACAGCAAGGTCGCCTTGTTCGAGAACTTCGGCCAAAAAGCGGCGGGACCATTCCACCGCCGATGTGAGGGAGTTCATCCTTTACCTCCCCTGTTGCATTTTTTCCCTGAGGATGCGGAAAAAGGTGCGTTCACCCAGCCGGATCAACCGGCAGGCGACTGCCGCCTTTTGAATCAAAACACTGTCCCCGCAGACCATCGGCTGCCCCGGCTGCCCGTCGACGGTGACGACCGCATGGGAGTGTGAGGAGATGACGGACAACCGGACAGTCTGGCTTTGGGGGATGACAAGGGGTTTCGCGTCGAGAGCGTGGGGACAGATCGGGGTGAGCAACAGCGCGTGCAGCTCCGGCGAAACGATCGGACCGCCGGCGGAAAGGGAATAGGCCGTCGAACCGGTCGGCGACGAGACGATCAGACCGTCAGCCGAATAGGTCCAGACGACCTCCTCGCCGATGGCGGCTTCGACGCGGATCATCCGCGGATGATCGCCCTTGGTGACGACAACATCGTTAAGGGCATAATAAGGGGGCTGCAGCACGCCGTTGCGGACAAGACGCGCCTCCAGCATCATCCGCTCTTCGATCCGGTAGTCGCCGGCGACGATCCGCTCCAGCGCCGGAAACAGTTCGGACACCTCCACCTCGGTCAAAAAGCCGAGACGACCCAGGTTGACGCCGACGACAGGGATGCCGAAGGGCGCCACCAGCCGCGCCGTATTGATCAGCGTCCCATCGCCACCGAGAACAACAATCAAATCGAGTTGGGCCAGGCGGTCGCGCAATTCCGGCGACGGCGAATGGACCAGTTCGGTCACGCGGGTCAGCGGAATCCCCATGGGCACATTCCGCTGGGACAGCCATTGCGCCATCTGACCGGCTACCTCAAGGGCTTGCGGTTTGTCATCATTGAGCACGACGCCTACCGTTGGCACGAGACCCCTCCTAACTCCGGAAAACCCCTTTGCAAGGGCGAAACATTCGAACATAACGGCCATGACGGCGGCCGGGTCCGTCAACGAGGAAACTCAAACTCGATGCGGTGGATCTTTTGGGCGGCCATGTCGACCAACAACACCCCGTCAGTCTTGTAGATCAGCGAGTATTCCAACAGTTGCCGCCGCGTGTCGCCATTGGTGGGCCGCGGCGCCCAGTCGCCTGTTTTCACTTCAGCCACATAGGTTTTGCCGGCCCGCTGCACCAGATAATCGGCGCGCACACGGATGTTCACGGGCGCTCCGTCAACACGCATCACCATCTGAGCCGGCGCCTGGGCCTTGAGCACGGCATAACCCTCACGCTTCAACAACTTCGCCGCCCGCTCTTCGCCGATACGCCCGGCGCGCTGGCGCCGCCAGGTCAGCCAGCGATGATAGGCCTTATATAAATAGGAAAAAAGGAGCGCTCCGGCGATAACGGCAACGACAATCATAATGGACAAGAGGGTCCAGTCAAGGGTGAACGATTCCGGCACGGATGACCCTCCTAACAAAGCAAAGTGTTCTACATGCCGCGAAACGAGTCCTGCCTTCGCAGCAGGGAACGGAAAAAGAAAGGACCCCGCCGGGTCCCTTCTCGATCATCGATCGGCTATTCTTTGTTCCCGTTGCCCACCGCTTCGTGGGCGCGGCGGACCACAGCCGCTATGCCTTCCGGAGTAAATGACGGCTCTGCCCCCGGGGCAGCAGGCCCTTCCCTTTCTGTCGAGTCGCCCTTCGTCTGGGCCTCCGGCTTTTGCAACAAGATCAGGTATTCGATGTTGCCCTCCGGCCCGGTGATGGGCGAATAGTCGAGACCGAGCACCTGCCACCGCCGCTCCACCGCCCAGTCCACCAGCCGCTCGATCACCTCGCGGTGGACCTGGGGATCGCGGACGACCCCTTTTTTGCCGACTTTTTCCCGGCCGGCTTCAAACTGGGGCTTGATCAGTGCCATCACATGGCCTGGCTCGTCAAGCAGATTCGCCACAGCCGGCAGCACCTTCTCCAGCGAGATGAAGGCCACATCAATGACGGCGGTCTGGGCCTTTTCGCCCAGTTCCTCCGCCGTCAGGTGACGGATGTTGGTCCGTTCCAGGCAGCGCACCCGCGGGTCGTTGCGCAGCGACCAAGCAAACTGGCCGTAGCCTACATCGACGGCGATCACCCGGGCGGCGCCGTTGCGCAGCGCCACATCGGTAAATCCGCCGGTCGAGGCGCCGACATCGATGACCGTCCGGCCGGTCAGGTCGAGGGGAAAGACCTCCAGCGCCTTGGCCAGCTTGAAACCGCCGCGGCTGACATAGGGGCAAGCCTCACCGGTTACGGTCACCTGGGCGCTGTCAGCGACGAGCGTCCCCGCCTTGTCCACCCGCTGCCCGTCGACGTAGACGAGCCCGGCCAGAATGGCGGCGCGCGCCTTTTCTCTTGTCGGCGACAAGCCGTCATCGACGAGCCGCACATCAAGCCGTTTTTTTGCTGTCATTTAGCGTGATTCTCCGCGAAAAGCGATTTTGATCGGTGCCGGCGGCGCCTTGCGGATGCTGGTCCAAGCGCGGTCCGTGTCGGCCAGTTCACGGGCGGCGGCGGCCACATTGGCCGCTGTCAAGCCGTAATCTTCCCGCAGAACCGCAACGGTACCATGCTGCACATACTCGTCAGGGATGCCGATCCGCTTGACGGCGCAGTCGACGCCTTCCATCTCCAGCATTTCCAAAACGGCGCTTCCGAAGCCGCCGGCGAGCACATGCTCCTCCACGGTGACGATCTTGCCCGTTTCCCGGGCCTGCTTCAGGAGCAGTTCCTTATCGAGCGGCTTGATGAAGCGGGCATTGACAACGGCTGCCCGAATGCCCTCCGCTTCCAGTTGATCGGCGGCCTTCTCGGCGACGGCGACCATGGCGCCGATGGCGACGATCGTCACGTCGCTCCCCTGCCGCACCAGTTCGCCCTTGCCAAGGGACAACTCCGTGAGTTCCTCATCGAGGGCAACGCCCACGCCGCCGCCCCGGGGGTAGCGAATGGACACGGGCCCTTCGTGCCGCAGCGCCGTATGGACCATATGCTGCAACTCATTTTCATCCTTCGGGGCCATCATCACCAGTTCGGGGATGTGGCGAAGGAAAGCGATGTCAAAAAGGCCGTGGTGGGTCTCGCCGTCGTCACCGACGATGCCGCCGCGGTCGATGGCGAAGACGACAGGCGCGCGCTGCAGGCACACATCATGAAAGACCTGGTCATAGGCGCGCTGCAAAAAGGTGGAGTAGATGGCGACGACAGGTCGCAACCCCTGTAGGGCGAGCGCCGCCGACATATTCACAGCATGCTGTTCCGCGATGCCCACGTCGAAAAAGCGCGACGGGAAGGCGCGGGCGAAGGGCGTCATCCCCGTGCCGTCGGGCATGGCCGCGGTGACGCCGACGATGCGGTCATCCTGACGGGCCAACCGGAGCAGCGTGTCGCTGAAGACCTGTGTGTAGGTAGGCGGACCGGGGTTCTTTTTGACCTTCCCCGTCTCCACGTCAAAGGGACCGACGCCGTGAAAGACGCTGGGGTTGTTTTCCGCCGGCCCGTATCCCTTGCCCTTTTTCGTCAGCACATGGACGAGGATGGGACCTTTCAGCCGGCGGGCGTTCGTCAAAACCTCCCGCAGTTGGGTCAGGTTGTGCCCATCGATGGGACCAAGGTAGGAGAAGCCCAGTTCTTCAAAGAGGATCCCCGGCACCACCAGATGTTTGAACCCATCCTTCATCTTCTCCATGACCTTTAGGACATGATTGCCGATGGAGGGGATGCGCCGGACCATCTCCTCCACTTCCTCTTTATTGCGGAAATAGCGCGGATCCGTCCGGATGCGGGACAGGTATGTAGACATGGCGCCCACGTTGTCGGCGATCGACTTTTCATTGTCATTGAGCACGACGATCATATCGTTTCCGGCATGGCCGGCATGGTTCAAGGCCTCCAGGGCGATTCCACCGGTCAGAGCGCCGTCGCCAATGACGGCGATCACCGCGCCCTCCTCTTTCTTCAGGTCCCGGGCAAAGGCTAAGCCCAGGGCGGCCGAGATGGAGGTGGAACTGTGCCCGGTATTGTAGATATCGTGTTCGCTTTCGGAACGTTTCGGGAAGCCGGCCATCCCATGATAACGCCGCAGGGTGTGGAATCTATCGTATCGTCCGGTCAACAGCTTATGCACATAAGACTGGTGACCCACATCCCAGACAATCTTATCTTTGGGAGACTGGAAGACAAGGTGGAGCGCCATGGTCAGTTCGACGACACCGAGGTTCGGCGCCAGGTGGCCGCCGTTTTGCGATGTCGTCTGAATGATGACCTCACGAATCTCTCCCGCCAATTGTTCCAGTTCCGCCGCCGTCAGTTTTTGCAGGTCCCCGGGTTTAGAAATCTGGCCGAGAATTTGCGTCATCTATCGGGTCACCTTCCTCTACAGCGTTCAATCGTAGACGCCGTTTCCCGTCACTTGGTTTTTTTGACGACTCTTGTCACTCGTTCTCTAAAATATCTGACCCTGATTATATCACGAAAAAACAGCGTCATCAAAGATTGTGGAACCTTTTTTAAGCCGTGCGGTGGAGGATATCTGTGCTTTCGTGTCGAAACGGTTGACCGTTCAGACAGGAGGTTCGTCAATGATTTTATCGAAAAAAATACGAAAAGGGGTAGGCCTTGTCGTCTCTGCGCTGATTTTCGGCCAAGTCGGCCTGGTCAGCGCCGCGCAGGCGGCCGATCCCCTGCCACCGGATGTCTCCGTCGTCGAACTGGCGAAACCAGCCGTCGTCCAGGTTCGCGCCGGTGTGACAGCCACCTTCCGCTTTTCTGACCGGGCCTGGCCGGTAGCGGTCGGCGGCACGGCATCGGGGCTCATCGTCAACCCCGATGGCGCTGTGGTCACGTCCTCGCGCATCATCGAACTGCTGCAAAAGGATGAAACATCCATTCGCAACGCCCTGGCCGAGCGCTTTTTCAATGAGGTGCAGAAACAGGTGGGGCACCGGCTGAGCGAGTCGGAACGGCTGGGTGTGGCGGAAAATACGACACTCATGGAAGAGGTAAAGGTGTACAAGCAGGTCGTCCTGTCCGATGGTCAGGCCGTCGACTTCGACATCAAGTGGACCGGTTCGCCGCCGCCGGAGGCGGTGTCGACGAGCACCCCCGTCTATTCGGCCCGCCCGGTGCCGCGCATCCAGAAGCCGGTCGTGACGGACGAGGGCGTCGAGAACCTTGGCGAAGGCGTCTCGCCGGTGATCCCGGCGCCGCAGCCGGTCAAGGAACCGGAACCGGTGCAACCGCCCGAGCCGATCGTGCCCCTCAACCCGAACAAGGAGTTCGATCCCGTCCAGGAAGTGGCGATCCTCAAGATCAACGTCAACAACCTCCCCTCCCTGCCGCTGGCGTCTGCGAATAGCAGCGATGTGGGGCAAAAAGCCAGCGTCATCGGCTACCCCGGCAACGCCGACGCCACGGCGCTCCTCACGCCGGCCAGCCTGATGAGTGTGGGCGTCAGTTCCGGCAGTGTGGCGGCGGCCAAGTCCGGCAAAATGAAGGCCGACTACGGTCCACTCATCGACGTGGAGGCCACCATCGGTCCTGCCGGCGCCGGCGGTCCGGTCATCACCGACAAAGGGCAGATCATCGGTCTCTCAGGCCGGACGGCGCGGGCTGTCGGCGTCTATCCTGTGATCAACACCCAGGCGGTCCAGGAGGCGCTGGGCAAATCCGGCCTCGCCAACGCCGGCGATCCCTCGGAGGCGACACGGGTCTACGCCAACGCCCTGGATATGTTCGACAAGGGCCATATGTCCAAGACGATCAGCATCCTGGAGGATCTGCTCAAACTCTGTCCCCACCACGGACCGGCGAAAGAACTGATGACCGAAGCGCGCCAGCGCAAAGCCGCCGGTGAAGACAAGATCTACTGGCCCGACATGGCCCTCTACGGCGGCATCACCTTGGTGCTGCTCGCTGCAGTCGGCGGGTTTGTGATCCTGCGCTACCGCAAACTCGGTCCGTCGGCCTTCCCGGCGCTGACGCGATTCCTGCTCCGGCTGAAAGGGAAGCAACGGAGCGGCGCCGCAGGGAATGGAGGCGCCGGCGGCGCGGCCTCGACAGGACAGGGGCCGAAGGGCGGTTCGCCCGTGGGCCTGACGACAGAAAAACCGATTTCCTTTTATCTTCCCAAGGATACCCCTGCTTCTTCCGCCCCATCGCCTTCCGAGCCGCCCGATACCACTCCGTCGGTGCAAAAGCGTTCGGAACGCATGGTGGCTGCCGCCTCCGAATCGTCTGTCGTCGCCATGCCAGCATCGTCCTCGGCAGCCTCGGCAGCCTCGCCACCCCCAGCGCCGGGAGATCGGGCAGATTCTTCTATTCCCCCTGCACCCCCGGCAGCAGCCGGAAAGGTCGTGCCGCTCTGGCGACCTCAAAAAGCGGACGCCACGCCGGTCATCGAATTTATCACCGGCCCCTTGACCGGTCGTCGCTTCGATGTCCCGAAGGCGGGACTGCTCATCGGCCGCGACCCCTCCACATGCCAGGTGGTCCTCGACGACCCCTTCATCTCCAAACAGCACATCTTCGTCGGACCTGATCCACTGGATCCGACAGCCATCATCGTGACCGACAAGGGGTCGACCAACGGCACTTTCCTCGGTTCACCTGATGGACAGCGACTGGAGGGGACACGGACGTTGGAAAGCGGCGACCAGGTCTACCTGGGGCAGCGGAACGCCTTCGTCTTACGGAGGGAATAACCCTGAAAATGGCCGTCCGGACGCTAGAGAATATCGCTGAATAAAGATAAAATGGCCAATAGAAAGCGGCGCTGCCCGTCCTTTTGGGGATGGGCAGCGCCGCTTTTTGGTGATTACATCCTACTCGCGCGGGCGCGCGCAGCGATCGACCAGGTAAAGAATCGACTGGTAACTGATGCCGCTGTGGAGCGAAAGACCGATTTCACAGGTCCGGCTGTTCGAGTAGCCTGAAGCGCATTCGCCTTGCAACGCCGCTTTGAGCGTCGATAAGGCCGATTCATTCAACTCCGGGTAGGAAAACCCTCGATCCCCGGCAAAACCGCAGCACTTGACATCCGCCGGGAGAATGACCTTGCGGGCGCAGGCTTGGGCCAGGGCCATAAATTTATCTTTCAAATTCATCTTTGTGGCGCTGCAGGTGACATGGATGGCCACAGTCTCCTCAACAGGAGTGATCGCAAGGTGGGGAAGCAGGTAATCATAGACGAACTCGACAGGCTCATAGAGCTTCAAGGCTTTGTCCATGACCCGTTTCATCCGGTAAAGGCAGGGACTCGTATCACATAAGACGGGGATTTCTCCATTCCAACTATAGGCCAACAAGGCCTGCTCCAACTCTTTGCTCTTCCCGTCGGCCTCCGTAAAAAGACCCTTGCTTTCAAAGGGCATGCCGCAACACAAGCGCTCCCGTTCCGCCGGCAGAATCGCTTCATATCCCGCCTTTGCCAACAAGGATAGGGTCACCTCTGGCAAGGAGCGGAGGTCCCGATCATCGCGAGCCGGTCCCATGGTGCGACTGACACAGGCCGGAAAGTAGACGACTCGTTTCATCTGGCTCACCTCTTGGGGCGATTGCCTGATGCAAGGCGCCGCTTTCGGCATCCAGGGGTTCCATAGGGGAAGGCGTTCCCCGCTCAACTGGCGAGCAGCCTGGGCCACCGTCTGCATGGCGCCGGCGCCGATGAGGGAATGGGCGGCATGGGCGCCGCGCAAGCCCACCCTGACCAGCTTGGTCACCCCGGCGAAATGACCGGCGATAAACCGGGAGACACTCTTGGCCCGTTCACTGACCGCGGCGGCGCGGAGTTTTTTCGTATGGCTGCCCGTATCGATGGCGACTGGACAGGTGGTGGCGCAGAGACCGTCGGCGGCGCAGGTCTCTCTTCCCAGATAGGCATAATCTTGCAGCAGCCGGTGGAGCCGTTCCGGTTCGCGCCCGGACGTTCGCAGCCCAGAGATTGCCCGTTGCACCGTGATCCGCTGCCGCGGTGTTAAGGTCAGATGTTGCGAAGGACAGTTCACTTCACAAAAACCGCACTCGATGCATTTATCGACAATCTCATGAGTGGGAGGCAGCGGTTTCAGATTCTCCAGATGGGCCTTCGGGTTTTCAGCGATGATCACGCCGGGATTGAGGATGTGCTCCGGATCAAAGAGGTGCTTGATCTGGCGCATCAGCCGGTAGGCTTTTTTCCCCCACTCCCTCTCCACAAAGGGCGCCATGTTACGGCCTGTGCCATGTTCCGCCTTCAAGGAACCGCCATACTCGCCGGCAACCATGTCACAGACCTCTTGCATGAGCGCGTCGTAGCGTTGGACTTCCTTGTCAGTGCTGAAATCCTGAGTAAAGACAAAGTGCACATTGCCATCCAAGGCGTGGCCGAAAATGATCGAATCGGGATAGCCGTGGCGATCGAGCGATTCACGCAGGTCCAGTATCGCCTCGGCCAGCCGTTCTTTGGGATAGGCCACATCCTCGATGATCACCGTCGTGCCATTGTTTCGCACAGCGCCAACGGCGGGAAAAAGTCCTTTGCGGATGTTCCACAATTGGGCATATTTGTTTTTTACGTCTGTGAAGGTGATCGGTCGCACCGTAGGGATGCCTTGTAAGGCTTCGACTGTCCTTGCAATCTGGCTCTGTAATGCCGACTCGGTTTCCGCCGTCACCTCGATCAGCAAGGCGGCGGCTGTCTCACTGAGTCCCTTGAGGTATGCAGGCATGCCGGGTTTCTCTTCCACGGCGCGCAGTGACCGGCGATCCATCAGTTCGGCCGCCGACACCACTTCGCGGTCCAATCGCATGACGGCCAGACAGGCTTGTTCAATATCGGGAAAAATGACGAGAGCCGATGCCTTATGTACATAATCGATGACTGTTTTGTAGGTGATCTCGGCGATGAAGCCCAACGTGCCTTCGGAGCCGATCATCAGGTGTTTGATTATCTCGATCGGATCATCATAATCGACAAGAGCGTTTAGACTGTAGCCGGTGGTGTTTTTGATCTTGAACTTGTGGATGATCCGCTCGTTCAAATCGGGATCGTCAAAAATCTCGTCCCTGATTTTCTTCACTTCTGTAATGAGCGCCTGGTGGGTCTGTTGGAAAGCCGCTACAGAAGAGGCGTCGCCTGTGTCCACCATGGTCCCGTCAGCGAGGATGATCTTCATATCCTGCACAGTTTTGTAGCTGTTATCGGCGGTGCCGCAACACATGCCGCTGGCGTTGTTCGCGGCGATGCCGCCGATCATGGCATGGTTGATCGACGCCGGATCGGGACCGATCTTTTTCCCATACGGTTGCAGATGCCGGTTTGCCTCGGCGCCGATGACGCCCGGTTCCAGGGTGATCGCGCTCCCCTCACCCTGAACACGGCAGTTTTTCCACCCACCGTAGAGCAGCAACAGCACCGAATCGGATACCGCCTGTCCGGACAGGCTCGTCCCGGCAGCGCGGAAAGTGACCGGGATCGTCAATTCCGCAGCGGTGATCAGGATTTGATGAACCTCTTCGGTCGTTCTCACCTTGACGACGATCTTCGGGATGAGCCGGTAGAAGCTGGCATCGGTTCCGTAGGCAAGTGTGCGGAGGGGGTCGGTGATCAGCCTTTTTCGGGGAATGAAGGCGCACACCCTATCGTAAAACCGTTGATACTTGGCAGGCAAAGGGGCGACGTCGCCAAACCTTTCTGTGTTTTCCACGGCCAACACACCTTTCCAATGGACTCAAGTGAAACAGCTTCGGCGAATGACTCGACGAAGCTGTTTCACACCCGTTATGATTGCCGCCAAAATCCCTGCGTCTTTCCCCCGCCATTGATTTCACCCTGTTCAAAGGCGCCCGCGAGGCCTGCCTGTCTCCCCGCCTTATCCAATGTTTAACCGATAGGTATAACGTTCGGCGGCAGCGATGCCTTGAACGATGGTGAGCAACTGGGAAAAGACGTTTTCATCGATTTGTTTGGCTTTGCTCCACACCTGGTGGAAGTGTTTGGTGAAAGAGGACTTGGGCATGTTTTGCCTCATCGCAATCTCGCATTTGCAGATCCAAAGCCTTGCATATCGGTCAAACTGGTCTACCGTTAGATGGTTCACCATAAAGCTCACGTTACATCCTTCAGAAGCGAGTTCTTGAAATACCATTCGCTATCCCCTCCATACAAAAGATAGGTGGTACATTCATGCTGCTTCATCGCTTGGATGATTTGCTGCTTGTGTTTTCAAACCGAATGCACCGGCTGCTGGACTACTTTCCACCGATAAAGAGATCGATATCGGAATCAACTGTTCCGATGCCTGCGATGCCAAAGGTGTCCACCAATACCTTGGCTACGTTGGGCGATAAGAAGCCCGGAAGGGTCGGTCCCAGGTGGATGTTCTTTACTCCGAGATACAATAAGGCGAGGAGGACGATCACGGCTTTTTGTTCATACCAGGCGATGTTGTAGACGATGGGCAGTTGATTGACATCGTCAAGGCCAAAGACTTCCTTCAATTTGAGCGCCACTACGGCGAGGGAATAAGAGTCGTTGCATTGCCCGGCATCGAGGACTCGGGGGATGCCTCCGATGTCGCCCAGGGGCAACTTGTTGTAGCGGTATTTGGCGCATCCGGCGGTCAGGATCACCGTATCCTCGGGCAGTTTTTGCGCAAAATCGCTATAGTATTCTCTCGCTTTCATTCTTCCGTCACAGCCAGCCATGACGAAGAATTTCTTGATGGCCCCCGATTTCACGGCAGCGATCACCGGTTCGGCCAGGGAGAGCACCTGCCGGTGGGCGAAGCCGCCGACGATGCTGCCGCTTTCGATCTCTGTCGGCGCCGGCAATGTCTTTGCCAGTTCGATGATCGCCGAGAAGTCTTTCTTTCCATTCCCATTGGCTTCGATATGTACACAACCGGGATATCCAGCAGCCCCTGTCGTGAAGATCCTGTCTCTTACCGCTTCCGATTTCGGCGGAACGATACAGTTCGTTGTAAACAGAATGGGTCCGTTGAAGGTCTCAAACTCGCCGACCTGCTTCCACCAGGCGTTGCCATAGTTGCCAACGAAATGAGTGTATTTTTTGAATGCTGGATAGTAATGGGCCGGAAGCATTTCGCTGTGGCTGTACACATCGACGCCTGTGCCCTCTGTCTGTTCGAGCAACTGTTCCAGATCGGTCAGGTCGTGACCGGAGATCAGGATGGCAGGATTGTTCCTGACGCCGATATTGACTTTCGTGATTTCGGGATTGCCGTACTTGGCTGTATTGGCCTTGTCAAGCAGGGCCATGGCGGTCACGCCAAATTGACCGGTCTTCAAGGTCAAGGACACCAGTTCCTGGGCCGATAGTCCATCGTTCAACGTCGCTGCCAGCGCCTCATAGATAAACTGGTAAATGCCGCAGTCTTCCTCACCCAGTTGTAAGGCATGGTGGGTATAGGCGGCCATCCCCTTTACCCCATAAACGATGATTTCCCGCAGCGAGCGAACATCTTCGTTGATCGTGGCGAGCACGCCAACGGTCTCCGCTTTTTTCAGCATCGACGCCCTCGTGCTGACCTGGAAGGTCGCTGCGTCGTTTAATCCCGTTATTGCCGCTTGTTGTCCTAATTCGTCCCTGAAACCGAGTATCGTATAGATTTGTTTTTCTATGGCCGCCTCGTCAAAGTTGGCGTTGGTGATGGTGATGAACAGGCTCTTCAATACCTCATGATTGACCGTATCGAGCTCGTTTACATCCATTTTTGCGGTAACGATGATTTCCGAGATGCCTTTTAGGGAGTAAATCAGCAGGTCCTGAAGTTTCGCCACTTCTTCACTTTTTCCGCATACGCCTTTGATCGTGCAGCCCGCTCCTTTGGCTGTCTCCTGGCATTGGAAGCAGAACATACTCATATCCAGTTTCTCCTCCTTGTCGGGCATCAACGAGGGATCCATCCATGCCATCATCTTACTTGGCGTTAGTGAATCATGAATACATAGGGGCGACGAACGGTCATATCTAGAGTTAAAATTCCAACTCCTTCATATGACTCGCAGTAGCGCCGTTCGACTCCTATTGTGCAAAAACGAGCATTTTCGAATTAATGTGAATCTGTCAGCACGCACTGCTTTTCCCCAGCGAAGTGCCTGCGTCAATATGAAAAAGGAATGAAGGTGCATCGTATAAAATTAGAAGCCAGACAAGCGCCGAAAGCCCTCTTTCATGTCGGGGACGCGCAAGAAGTCGATCTGTATGCCTATTGCAACCTTCACGGGTTATGGAAAGCCACCGTTAAAAAATAATAAATGACAGCATTAAAAAAGCGTGACCTGATCCAGGTCACGCTTTCGTTTTTCCCAATATGGCTGTTCAAAACCCATCGGGAAAACGTCTTTTTTCTGTTTGCCATTCCGGTTTCCTTCGGTTCGACTTACGTCTGTTTGCATCTTCTCTATGTATGGCCAGTAGTCGTAACGAACGGTTGGTCGCCCGAGCAGGATTAAGGCAGGTTGATTCCTTTGGAATCGCCTTCACCTACGACGCCGGAATAAGTGACTCCATTTTGTTCCCAAACGATATAGAGGTATTTGCGGTTTCCGGGACTGGGATCACCCGTCCAATCGTTGCTCGCTAAAAAAGTTCTTTGTCCTTTGTCATAGGCCTTGCTGATTGCGGTTGTGGCATCATTCGTGCTGTTCCAAACACCGAAGCCTGCGTAGACAACTTTCATAAGAACGCCCTCCTTCAAAAATTTAGAATCGGAGTAATTGTCACCCACATATGATACTACGGCAACTCCCGCTTATGTTCAAGTGATTTCTATATCTTGTCAGGCGCCTTTTACGGCTTTTTAAGCCCTCTTTGCGCCTGACCTCCTCAGTGGCTAGAAAACAAACAATCACCCCCGATGACAGCGTTTTTTCCACAATCATCGGGGGTGATTCCAGGCTCATCTTAGTTTTCCCGAACCAACAGATACCGGGCCAGATCCCGCAGCAGTTCCGCCTGTTCATCGAAGCCGTCGAGGCTGTCTAAGGCCGCCTGAACGACCCGTTCCGCCTCCTGCCGCGCCTTTTCCAAGCCGAGCAGCGCCGGGTAGGTGGCCTTGTTGTTTTTCTCATCACTGCCGACGGGCTTGCCGATCTTCTCAGGATCGCCCTGGATGTCAAGCAGGTCATCGGTGATCTGAAAGGCCAAGCCAAGGTGATCGCCGTAGCGCGAAAGGGCCGCCACCTGCTCGGATGAGCCGCCGCCGAGGAACGCCCCGATGCGCAGGGAGGCGCGGATCAGCGCGCCCGTCTTGTGGGCGTGTATGTACTCCATGGTGGCCACGTCGATCTGCTTGTTTTCCGATTCCATGTCGACGACCTGGCCGCCGATCATGCCCAGGCTGCCGGAGGCTTCGGCCAATTCGGCGATCACTTGAAGGACGAGCGCCGGCGCTTGGCCGGAACGCAGGCCCTCCTCCGCCAAAAGGCCAAAGGCGCGCGTCAGGAGGCCGTCACCGGCCAGGATCGCCGTAGCTTCGCCGAAAACCACATGGTTCGTCGGCATCCCCCGGCGCAGGTCGTCATCATCCATGGCCGGCAGGTCGTCATGGATCAACGAGTAGGTATGGATCATCTCGAGGGCGCAGGCGGCAGCCATCACCGATTCCTCATCGCCGCCGACGGCGCGGCAGCCGGCCAGAACCAGCAGGGGGCGCAGGCGTTTGCCGCCGGCGAAGAGGCTGTAGCGCATGGCCTTGTGAATCGCCGGCGGCGCCTCATCCTCCGCCGGCATGAAGCGGGACAGGGCCGCATCGATCTTGACATTCAGTCGTTTCATTTCCGCCTTCAGATCCACCGCTTATTCCCCTCCCTCTATACGCTCTTCAACGATGGTCACGCCGCCGGGAGTCTCGATCAGTCGCTGCACTTTGGCCTCATAAGCGTCCAGTTGGGCGTGGCAATGACGGACCAGGCCGATGCCCTCCTGAAACAGTTGCAAAGACGCATCCAGGGGCGCGTCGCCCGTCTCCAACAAACGGACGACCTCTTCGAGGCGACCGATGGCCGCTTCATAGGTCAGTCCAGGGTTTCCTTTTCCATTTGCCACCGTCGATTCTCCCTTCTCTCTTCCACGCGGCAAGTCAGTTCGCCGCGCTGCAATACGATATCCACCCGTTCCCCTGCCGCCGCATCGCTGCTGGCGCGCACGACATGGCCCGATGAGTCGAGGCAAAGGGCGAAACCGCGGTCCAAGACGGCCAGGGGACTGAGGGCGTCGAGGAGCCCCGCTTGCATGGCCAGTTCCCTCCGCCGGTTCTGTTGCCCTTTTTGGGCGGCGGCGATGAGCCGGTTTTTCAGTTCTTCCGTCCGTTCCCGCTTCAGACGCAGGCGCTGGGGCGACGTCACCGAGAAGAGACGCCCCTCCAACTCCTTCAGCCGACCCCGCAGTTGGGCCGCTCGGGTCAATGACACGGCGCGGCGAAGGCGCTCCTCAAACTGGTCGACGCGCTGGCGCGGGATGCGCAGCCGCACCTGCGGGTGGGCCAGCGACGGTCGCCCGGACAGGGTCGACAGGGCCTGCCGTTCCCGCGCTAAGCGCACGGTGATGGCTCGTTGCAGTTGCCCTGTCAGGTCGTCGACACGACCCTGCAGGGCGCTGAAGAGGGGCACGACCAGTTCAGCGGCTGCAGACGGCGTAGCGGCGCGCACATCGGCCACCAGGTCGCTGAGGGACACATCCGATTCATGGCCCACCGCCGATACGACCGGAACAGGGCAGGCGGCCATGGCCCGGCAAAGGTTTTCATCGTTAAATGCCCACAGATCCTCCCGTGAACCGCCGCCGCGACCGATGATCACCACATCGACGCCAGGCACGGCGACGACCCGCTGCAAGGACCCAAGCAGGCTGGGCACCGCCTCTTCCCCTTGCACGATGGCCGGGGCAAAGACGATGTTCATGGTGGGAAAGCGACGTTGGATGACCGAAAAGAGGTCCCGGATGGCCGCTCCCGTCGGCGCTGTGATGATGCCCACCTTGCGGGGAAGAGGCGGCAAGGGGCGCTTTCGATCGGCAGCGAAGAGGCCGTCCGCTTCCAGCCGCTTTTTTGCCTGCTCTAAGGCGAGAAAGATGCCGCCCAGGCCGGCCGGTTCCATCTCTTCAACATAAATCTGATAGATGCCGTCGCGCGGGTAGACAGACACCTGCCCACGGACGATCACGTTGAGGCCGTTTTCCGGCCGGAAAGAGAGGTAGCGGTTTTTGCCGCGAAACATGACGGCCTTGACGACACTCTCGCCGTCTTTCAGGGTGAAGTACATATGGCCAGATGTATGGTGCTTGTAATTCGAAAGCTCCCCCTGCACCCATAGGTCGGCCAGTTGGGGCTTTGTTTCCAGGAGCCCCTGGATGTAGAGGTTCAACTGAGTGACAGACCAAATCTTTTCCATCGGCGGCCCCCCTTTGGCTTCAATGCGCTGGCAGAGCTTCATTTAGAACGACTAGACAGAAAAGGCAGCCGATCCTGGCGGGCGCGACTACAGGAACACTTGTTTTTTCGCGAACCCGGCCCATAAATCCTGCCGGGCGTTGTGTGCCATGTATGTTCGACGTGCTGGGGGCAAAGGCTCTTCTAAAAGGACTAGTGTGTCCATTTTACTCATGAAGCATGCCCATGGAAAGAAAAAAGCGCCGCAATGCAGCGCTTTTTTCGAAAAAGAGTTCCATACTTCAGCTTAGTTCGCCGCCTCGGCTGACTTTGCTGTGATATAGGCGTCGATGGCGCGGGCCGCTTTCTTGCCGGCGCCCATGGCCAGAATGACCGTGGCCGCGCCGGTGACGATATCGCCGCCGGCAAAAACACCGGCGATAGAGGTGCGACCCTCTTCATCGGCGACGATGTTGCCGCGCCGGTTCAATTCCAACCCCTCTGTCGACTGGGTGGCCAGCGGGTTCGGTCCGGTGCCGATGGCGACGATGACCGTGTCCATGTCCATGATGAACTCAGAGCCCGGAATCGCCACAGGCTTGCGGCGGCCCGACGCGTCGGGCTCGCCCAGTTCGTAGCGCAGGCACTTCATCGCCTTCACCCAGCCGTTCTCATCGCCGATGATCTCGACAGGGTTGGTGAGCAGTTTGAACTGAACGCCCTCTTCCCGGGCATGTTCGATCTCCTCGGCTCGGGCCGGCATCTCCTGGTCGGAGCGGCGGTAGACGATGGTGACCTCTTCCGCGCCGAGCCGCACAGCCGTGCGGGCGGCGTCCATGGCCACGTTGCCTGCGCCCAAGACGGCCACCTTGCGGCCCAACTTGACCGGTGTGCCGTATTCGGGGAAGCGGAAGCCCTTCATCAGGTTTGTCCGCGTCAAAAACTCATTGGCCGAAAAGACGCCGCAGAGGTTTTCTCCGGGGATGCCCATGAAGTTGGGCAGGCCGGCGCCGGTGCCGAGGAAGACGGCGGCATAGCCTCGTTCGTTCATCAACTCTTCCACCGTCACAGACCGTCCGATGACAGCGTTGAACTGCAGATCAACGCCCAGCCGGCGCAGGTTGGCGATCTCTTTGTCCACGATCGCTTTGGGCAGGCGGAACTCGGGAATGCCGTACATGAGGACGCCGCCGGCTGTATGCAACGCCTCAAAGACGGTCACAGCGTAGCCGAGCTTGGCCAACTCGGCGGCACAAGTGAGACCGGCCGGGCCCGCGCCGATGACAGCGACTTTTTCCCCATTGGCCGGCGCAGCTTCCGGCGCATCGGCGCCCTGGGCCATCTCCCAATCAGCGACAAAACGCTCCAGTCGACCGATCGCGACAGGCTCCGATTTGACGCCGAGGATGCATTTCTGTTCGCACTGGCTCTCCTGGGGACAGACGCGGCCACAGATGGCCGGCAGCGCGTTTTTCTCTTTCAACTTGACGGCTGCGCCGGCGAAATCGCGCTCGGCGACAGCTTTAATAAAATCAGGGATCAGCACCTCGACAGGGCAGCCTTCGCGGCAGCGGGGCTTTTTGCACTGGATGCAACGGGCCGCTTCCTTGACCGCCTGCTCTTCCGAGTAGCCGAGGGCCACTTCCTCAAAGTTGGCGCTTCGAACCTGGGGGTCCTGGCAGGGCATCTCCTGACGGATCTGTTCCTTTAATGACACCCGCAGCGCCCCCCTTCGTGGTGATGTTCCAGCGCCGCCAGGGCGCGCTTCTCCTCATCGCGGTAGATGGCGAGCCGTTTGAGGGCCAGATCGAAATCGACCAAGTGCCCATCAAACTCCGGACCGTCGACACAGGCAAACTTGGTTTCGCCGCCGACGAGGACGCGACAGGCGCCGCACATGCCGGTGCCATCCATCATCAGCGGGTTCATGCTGACGATGGTGTGGACGCCCATGGGGCGTGTCGTGTTGGCGATGGCGCGCATCATCGGCATGGGGCCAATGGCCCAAACCCGTTGCAGATCCCCGTTGGCTTCATAGAACTCTTTCAGGGCGTCGGTGACGAAGCCCTTGCGTCCATAGGAACCGTCATCGGTGCAGACGATCAACGCGTCGCTGACAGCGGCCATTTTATCTTCCCAGAAGAGCAGCTCCCTGTTGCGGGCGCCGATGATGGAGATGACGCGGTTTCCCGCCTCCTTCAGGGCGCGGGCGATGGGATAGATGGGGGCGATGCCGACACCGCCGCCAACGACCACGACAGGGCCGTCAAACCGTTCAATCTCTGAGGGCACGCCGAGCGGCCCCACGACATCGAGGACAGCGTCCCCGACTTCCAACTGGCCAAGCAGTCGGGTGCCTGCGCCGATCTCCTGGAAGATCGCCGTGATCGTCCCTTGTTCCCGGTCAAAATCGGCGATGGTCAGCGGGATGCGTTCACCCTTCTCATCGGCCCGAAGAATAAAAAACTGTCCGGCCTTGGCTTTGGCCGCCACCAGCGGAGCTTTTAAATCGAAAAGCTTGACACTGGCGGAAAGGATCTCTTTCCGCACGATCGGGTACATTCGCCTGCTGCCTCCTCTAAGCCATCCTGCCACACTACAAAGCTGCGTCCGGCCCTACATGTAGTTTGGATTCGTTGCCTCATGCCCATCTCCTGCAAACCCCGGGAGGGCATGATTTAAAAAATACGGACATAGCCCGGCCGATTTGTCGCCGGCAGCCTGTCCGCACACGTATGACACAATATCCAGTGTACACCGATTGCCTGCTCCGGTCAACGGGAAGCGGTGGAAGCGGAAAGAAACTTCGCCCCCAACAGGGCCACGCCCACCGCATTGTCGCCCGACAAGGCCGGTGTGGCAAACGCCAGCCGCCCGCCGACAGCGCGGTGCTCCAGGCGATCCCGCAACCGGCGGCGCAAAAAGCCGTTGGCCGCCACGCCCCCGACGATGAGCACATCGCGGCAACCGGTCTCCTCAATGGCCCGGCGCAGGATCTTTTCCAGCGTTGAAGCGAGACACCGTTCGATCCCCCGTGCGATGGCCGCCGGTGAAGGAGACGAGAATGTTTCACCGGCGTTGCAGGACCGGTCGATCAACCGCAATGCCTGCGCTTCTGCGCCGGAAAAGCTGACATTGTAGCCTTTTACTGAGGCGGGAAAGGTGACTGCTTCAACACCGTCAGACTGAGCGGCGAGCGCCTCCAGGCGCGGTCCAGCCGGAAAGGGCAATCCCAAGGCGACACCGACGCGATCGACCAGTTGCCCGGCGTGCAGGTCGGTCGTCGCCCCCATCTTTTCGATAGCAAAAGCCGCCCTGTCCGAGTCGAACCTTACCTGGAGCAGTTCTGTCGTCCCGCCGGAGAGGTGGACCGAGAGAAAGCCCTTTTCCAGCAGCATTTTTGCCTGTTCCCCCTCTTCCAGGGAGGCGATCCCTGCCATGATATGGCCTTCCTGGTGTGTCGTCGCAATGAAGGGGACGCCCTGCGCCGCCGCCACCGACCGTCCGACCGCCTCACCGGCCAAAAAGACAGGCAGATAGGCCCCTTCTTCCGGCCGGGGGCGGGTCGAGACGGCCACGGCTTCCACATGGACTCGCGCCCGTTCCCTCAGTTCTGCAAACAGGTCCTCCATCACGCCCGGCAGTTGACGGCCATGCAAAAAAAAGGCGTCTCCCTGGCGGAGACCCCTTTCTCCCGGCTTCACCGGCAATAATAACCGTTTCTGAGCCAGCAGCCTTCCGTCAAGGCTGGCGAAAGCGACCGAGGTCGTGTAGCAGCTCGTGTCGATGCCCAGGACCCCGTAAAGGATATCGGCCCTCATCGGTTACACCTCGTTGACACCAGGCGTCTGCTGTTCCTGATCAGCCATGGAAAGCCTTTCAGGAGACGCCGTCGCCTGGGGCATCACCGGGGTGGTCACCGTAGCGGCAACGGACTCCTGCGCCGGCGCTCTCTCGCCCCGCGCCTCGCGGAGTTCCCGGGCCAGTTGACCGAGAATGCCGTTGACGAACTTGGCCGACTCCTCATTGGCGTAGATCTTCGCCAACTCAATGGCCTCGTTGATGGCCGCGTTCAAGGGGATGTCCTTGCGAAAGAGCATCTCAAAGATGGCCACACGGAGCAGATTGCGATCCACATGGGGCATCCGCTCCAGATGCCACTCCTTGGCCAGGCGGCGAATGTTGGCGTCGATCGTCTCCCGATTTGTCACCGCCCCGTCGACCAATTCCTTGGCAAAGGCGGCGGCCGCCTCGCTGATCCCGAATTCTTCACTGGCGTACTGCAAGGCATATGCCGGGTCCATCCGGCCCACATCAGCCATAAACAACGTCTGCAAAGCAGTCTCCCGCCCTAGTCGCCTGCTCAAATCGCTCGCCCCTCCCCGTATTTATGATTATTCTTACCACAAACGTTTTTTTCTCTCTTCCTCAACCGGCTCGAAGGTGATCTGGATCTCCTTGGGCTCGATCCCAATGGCCGACTCCAGAATATGGCGCGTCGCCTGCTGGATCTTTTCACCGAGAGCGGGCAGGGCCGCCTTTAAATCAGAAGCTACATGCAACACAATAGCGATACCGCCGGAGACCCTGCGGATGCGCACCCGCAACCCACGGATGCCGACAAATCCGGCTACGGCGCCACGGATCAACCCCTCGACAGCCAACCGGCTGATCTGCACCTTCCCATCGGGTGTGCGCGCCAGCAAGGTCATCCCTTTCATCGGCCGAGGCCACGCCTTGAACAGAAACCAACTGACCAGTATGACATAGAAGCCGGCTCCAATGGCCCAGGTCGAGCGAGCGCCACCCTGCCGCCAAGCCGCCAGAAAACGTTCCACCGCATCGGGACCGCCGGCTTCCAATCCACCGGTCATCGAAAAGGCGGCAACCATGATGATGACGGCAAGCGCCGCCGGAGGAAGCGCCACCAAAAAGGCCAGCAGACGGCTCGGTCCCTCCATGCCTGACCCCTCCCCATTTATTCACCGCGGCAACAAGTCGGACGGGCAAAAACCCCCCTGAGATCTGTCGGTCTCAGGGGGGCCTCGATCATCTCACCCGGTCATCCTCTTTTGCTTCCGGTGTGGGGAAGTTCACCCCTTGAATATGCACGTTGACCTCGACGACAGTCAACCCAGTCATGCTTTCGATGGAGCGCTTCACATTTTCCTGAACGCGCTTGGCCACCTCAGGGATACGGCTGCCGAAGTTGACAATGATGTTTAAGTCAATGGCCGCCTCCCGTTCGCCCACTTCAACCTTCACGCCTCGGGTCAGGTTCTTGCGGCCGAGCATCTCAGCGATACCGCCACCCAAACCGCCGCTCATGGCGGTGACGCCTTCCACTTCCGTGGCCGCCAACCCAGCGATGGTCGCGACGACCTCCTGGGCGATACGGACGCTGCCGATATCCTGTTTGGATGTGATCGTTTCCATGTATACGGGCACCCCCTGGTGAGGATTTCCGATGGAGAGTGTCCATCATGTAGTATTGTACCAAAGTGAGGCAGGGTATACCAGCTATCAAACGATATGAATCAAAGATCCCGTCGTCCCAAGAAAACAAGGATCACCCTATTTGAAAGCTTTTTTTCACAAATATGGCGATTGATAGAAGGAAAAGGAGGCGCCTGCATAGAATTGATATCTCAATCACAATTCGAAAGGAGTAATGTTCTGAATGAAAGGAAATCCGCAGCTCATCCAGGCGCTCAATGAACTCCTGGCCGACGAATTAAGCGCAATCAACCAGTATATGGTGCACTCAGAGATGTGCGCCAACTGGGGATATGTCAAACTGCACGAGCAATACGAACGGCGCGCCATCGATGAGATGAAGCATGCTGAGAAACTGATCGCCCGCATCCTCTTTCTGGAAGGAACCCCCATCGTGTCGAGCCTGAAAGCCATCCACATCGGCGCCGACGTGGTCAAACAACTCGATAGCGATCACACGGCCGAGTCAGGCGCCATCGCCGCATACAATGCAGCGATCAAGTTGGCCGGTGAAGTCAATGATTTTGCCACCCGGGAGATGCTCGAACACATCCTCAATGATGAGGATCAACATATCGACAAAATCGAAGAACTGCAGGATCAGATCTCTCATATGACTCTTCCGATCTTTTTGACCACCCAAGTAGGGTGATTTTTGATCCAGAGAGTGAGCCGGGCGTGATGGAAACGCCCGGCTTTTTTTATCTTCATTTACTTCGTCATTTACTTCGCAAATGATTCACTACCCTTTTTCCGAAAAAAGACCAGCCTCGACGGCTGGCCAAACGAGAAGGAAAGATGAGGCGCGACAATGTTATTTTATTGAAGATACAACGATATTCATAGGTTTGAGAGGTATACAGGGATCTAGAGAGTGCAAAAAACGATCGGCAATCAGGTATGTCATCGCTCACGCAAGTTGTTGTTCATCGCCCATATGCCGCGCAATGGCATTCTTTACCCGTTCAAGATCAAACGGCTTGACTATGAAATCACAAGCACCAGCGATGATACAGTCTTTTACATGATCCATCTGCCCCATTGCGCTGACTACGATGATCCGCGCTTCCGGCGCTGTTTTTCGAATCTGGCGGGTCGCTTCAATGCCGTCCATCACAGGCATCGTGATATCCATCGTCACGAGATCGGGGAGAAGGTCGTGATACAACCGAATTGCTTCTTCTCCGTTACCCGCTTGACCAACGATCTCATGCCCCGCCATACGGATCAGGTTGGCAAGAGAAAGTCGCGCAAAAGCGGTATCGTCGACAACCAAAACCTTCCCCATGATGCCCCCTCCTTGCAGTCACAATCGATGCATTTTTTTTACTCTACTATACATCAGACATCGGCACTATTCGAAAAAGTTATTCTCTTCTATACAGAGTGGAACAACCATCACCTGGATCGCCATCCGCAAAGAGCGCCCGGTGCACCGCTGCATGCAGTTCTTGTTTTAAAAAAGGTTTGTACAAAAAGTCACAAAAGCAATTATGCTTAGATCTTTCGGAATCAGGGGCACCGGCGAAGCCCGTGCAAAGAATAATGGGCAAATCAGGGCGAATATGGTGGATCGAAGCGACTAACCGTTCCCCTGTCATCTTGGGCATCGTTTGATCGGTGATCACCAGATCCAACGATGCGACATGGGAACGAATATAGGCAAAGGCTTCCACACTGTCTGTAAAGGCGATGATCTCGCAGCAGTCCAGTTCCGATAAGAAACTTTCCGTCATCGCGACGATCGACGGGTCATCGTCCACAACCAGCACTCGGACAGCCCGTTCTCTCATCCTGCTGTTTTTGTGACAATGCTCTTCCTGTGTCGCACCATTCGTCTTTGGAAAAAAGATCCGGAAGGATGCCCCTTTTCCCTCATCACTTTTCACAAAAATATAGCCACTATGGCTTTTCACAATGCCATGAACGACGGCTAATCCCAAGCCTGTCCCTTCCCCGATCGGCTTGGTGGTGAAAAATGGTTCGAAAATTCGCTCAACCAATTCCGCTTTGATCCCATGTCCCGTATCGCTGATCACAAGGACAACATAGGCACCGGAAGGCATTTCGGGAAAAGGCGACGGATCGGTTTTGTCAACCGTATACAAGGAAACGCTAATCCGCCCGCCAGTGCCTCGCATGGCATGTTCGGCGTTTAAGCATAAGTTTACAATTAATTGATGCATCTGTGTCGCATCGGCTGTAATCACTTCATCAACATGCTTGATGTCCGTAACGATCTCGATCGTCGATGGCAGAATGGCTCGCATCATCGTCAGTGTTTCTTCAATCGTATGGGAAAGATGCATCGGTTTGTGGTCGGTAGAGACCTGGCGGCTAAAGGCGAGAATCTGTTTGACCAAACCGCGGGCGCGAATGCCTGCATGCAACACTTTTTCCATGCTGCTGATGGCGCTGCCCTTTTTTTCTTCGTTTAGCGCCATTTCCGTGTAGCCCAGGATCACAGCCAACATATTATTGAAGTCATGGGCGATGCCGCTGGCCATCGTTCCGATGGCCTCCATCCGCTGTACCCGCTCGGCTTTTTCCCGTAACCGGTTGCTTTCCGTGATGTCCCTCGCCACGATGGTAAAACCAAAGATGACTCCATCGGACTGAATCCTTGACCAGGAACAGAACAGGCTTACCGTGCTGCCGTCTTTTTTTATGATCGACGCCACATAATCTTTGATGTCATCCCCACGCAGCAGGGAGGCAAAGATCTCCTTGACGATTTGATGGCGCTCCGGTCTAACAATGAAGAGGAAGTCACGTCCCCGCACCTCGTCAGCGCAAAACCCGGTGATCCGCTCGGCGCCTTTATTCCATATCACCACTTTCCTGTCTTTATTGATGTGAACAACCCCATCATTCGAACAATCAATGATCGACGCTAACAGATGCAGTTCTTGTTCATTCTGTTTTTGTAGGCTGAGCAGCCGTTGATTCCGCAACGTTCGCTCGACAAGCAGGGCGTATTGCGTAAAGATAAACAGATCGCCTTCGAAAAAGGAATGCCCATGGATTGGTTTCACCATACCCATAATGGCGATCAACTGGGAATCTAAAAAAATAGGCGCAGCCAATTCATCCTGGGCCACATTTTTATCCATGAGGGATTTTCGCATGGCGCGGCCGCTCGCCCATACTTCCCCGACAATCCCCTGTCCCTTTGCACACTGGCGTAAAAATATGTCTTCCTCTCGCAATGTCGAAGCATGCAACCGCATGGCCCCGGTTTCATCAAAGAGGTAGGCATACCCTCCCGCTGCCTGTAACATTGGAGCGCCCTGTTCAATGGCTGACTTTAAAACGTCCTCCACCGTATCTTGCTGATCCAGTTTTTCTATGATTGTTGCAATGTGAGCGACGAATTGTGTCAAGGCGCTTTGGTGACCTTTATTTTTTTCTACATCTATCATCGACGAATTCACCTCTTGCCTATCGGCTTCTGACCAAACACCGCTTTGTCTGCCTGGGAGCCGTCGCGCTGCGCCTTAGGCCATCCTCTGGGTGGCCTGTTCTACTGCAAATAACAAATCTTTTTTCAGAACCGGCTTCATGATATACTGGCGGATTCCGATCATCTTTGCTCGATCCGGCGGAAAAGCATGGCTATAGCCTGTACAGAGAATAATCGGCATTCCGGGGCGCAAACACAGTATCTCTCTCGCCAGCGTATCGCCGGTCATCGTCGGCATTGTATAATCGGTGATCACCAGATCAAAGGCGTCGGGATTCTCCATAAAAATCTCTAAGGCCTGTGTGCTGCATTGGGTCGCTGTCACCTCATAACCGGCCTGGATCAGTTGTGATTGTAACACCTCGACAATCGCTTCTTCATCATCAACCAATAGGATCCGTAGTTTCACCGCCGGTGGTTGCAGCGCCGACTCCTTTATGTTCGACGTCGTTTCCGGCGCAGCGGGGAGGTATACCGTAAAAGTAGACCCTATCCCCAACAGACTGTCCACACTGATTGCGCCATCATGGCCTTTTACAATACCATACACAGCAGCCAGCCCCATTCCACTACCCTCACCAATCGATTTGTTCGTAAAAAAGGGGTCAAAAATACGCTCTCGAATATCTTGATCCATGCCGCTCCCATTATCGCTGACGGTAAGTTGAATGTAATCGCCGGGAGAGATCTGCAGTATTTTCGCTTCCTGTTCGTTTACCGCTGCTTCCGCAAGCACAATTTTCAGCACTCCGCCGGTTCCTTGCATGGCATGACCTGCATTGACACATAGGTTCACCACGAGCTGATGGATTTGCGACAAGTCACCAAATACCCGACCCGCTTTTGTCTTGTAATCGATGCATATCTTTACATTCGACGGCAAGGTGGCCCGCATAAACTTGATCGTTTCCTTGATCAGGGGTATCATGAAAATATTGCATTTTTCATTCTGACTTTCTCGACTGAAGGTCAAAATTTGTTGAACCAAGTCCCGTGCGCGCTCCCCCGCTTTTAAGACCTGGCTGAGATTCTTTTCCAAGGGACTATCGGTGACGGCTTCTTCCAGAGCCAATTCCGTGAAGCCTAACATGACAGCCAAGATATTGTTGAAGTCATGGGCGATCCCGCCAGCCAATGTTGCAATTGCCTCCATTTTTTGCATATGCAACAACTGATCCCGCATTTGGTTGCGCTCGGTTACGTCGCGCGCTATGACGTAGCAACCGCCAATCGCCCCTGTCTGATTCATTACCGGGGAGATGGACAAGGATACATCAATGCTCTGACCATCCCTCGTCAGATGTTTTGTCTCATAATGGTTTAATCGCTTCCCCTGCATGACCGTTCTGATTTCCTCTATCGCGTTTTGTTTATGGGCCGGCGATAGCAGGGCAAAGACATGTTGGCCACAGATTTCTTTGTCTTCATAACCATAAATTCGTTGCGCGCTCGGATTCCATGTCTGGATTCGGCAGTCTGGGGAAAGGCGAAAGATGGCATCGTCACTATCGGCAATCACGCTGGCCAATTGGAGTAAATCTTCTTGTTGTCCCATACATGGCGTCCCTGTCCCTGGAAAAGGGGGCATTTTTTTATCTGGCGCCTCATTCTGTTCAGAGACCATGGCAAGATAACTGGCCAAGGTAGTCAACGTAAACAACCGTTCTTGCGACCAGTCATGCGGTTCAGCGTACCCAAAGAGCAAGCATCCGCATCGACGACCTTCTGACGTCAAGGGCAACAGCACGACAGCTCCAAGTCCGAGGACGGTGAAAAAGTCCCGCCAATGGGCCTCCGTATCCATCTTGGAAACATTATGAACGATAAAGGGGGTATTGGTCTCAAGCGAAAATTCAACCCTGTCGCTATAGTGCCTGCGCATCTGTGCGCCGATTAAATCCTTCTTTGCTGCTGGGGCGCAGAATTCAACATAGATGTTGTTGGCGCTATCGACACTGCAATAGTAAGCGATAGCTCTTGAATAAAAAAACACAAGTCTTTCCATGATGTACCGGCATATGGTCAGAACATCGTTTTCCGTTACCATCATGGCCACGATTTGATTCGATAGATGCATGCGTGTTTCATATTCGTGATCGTACATGTTGTCTACCCCCTCGGGGCTCTAGTATTCAACCGCATTTTTTTGCAGGCACTCTTGAACAACAACGAGAAACTGCTCACGTCGAAAGGGTTTTCTCAGCGTGTCGAGAGCCCCCATCATTTTTGCCGTATTTAAGAAGGAGTAATTCCCCCGTTCCCCCCCGCCGGAGATGGCCACGATCGCCAGTGTTGGCGCTATGCGTCTCATCTCCATGATGGTTTCCAGACCCTCTTTTCCCGGCATAAAGATATCGGTAATAACCAAATCGACTTCCTGGGAATTGATGATGCGCAAACCCTCATCACCTTCTCTGGCCACGTATACCTCATACCCTGCTTGCTCAAGCACCTTTTTCATCAGCACCTGCATCAAATCATCATCATCAATGACAAGAATTTTTCGCATCACTACACCCCTTTTCGGAGTCCGCATTTTCCCAAAGGTAAAATTATCCATTTTTCATTTTTTTGTTATTATAATTGATTTTATTGTCAATTATGGTACAATGAGAATGATTCAGGGAGAAACACGCAGCGCTTTTGATGATATATTTTACCAACACTTCCATTTACAAGGATGTGTATGTTGTGAATCTATTAATTGTTGATGATGAACCGCAAATTTGTGAATTGTTGACAAGTTTTATCACCATGGTCCCTGATGCTGTGGTTGTAGGAACTGCCGGCAATATCGAGGACTTTGCTCTGGCCGTGGCAACCCATCGGCCCGATGCTGTTTTCCTCGATATCTCTCTCCAAGGAGGCGATGGCATCGAAGCAGCCAAGCAGATCATGACAGACTTCTCCTTTGAGGTGGTCATCGTCAGCGGTCACGACCTGCATGCCCTTCGCGCCTTCGATATTCGCCCCCTCGATTTTATTGTCAAGCCCTTCTTGAAAAAAGATGTGATGCGAAGCCTTATCCGTCTGAGGGAACGGCTGGCAGAAAAACAAAAGGCGCCAGAACATCGTCCAGGACGTATCCTCTTTCGAGAAACAGGTGGCTTTCGCTTCGTCTCTTGTGAAGACATCATCATGATCGAGGCGATAAAAAACGGTTGTTTGGTTCATGTCAGCAAGGAACCCGCACCTTTTCGCTTCAATGATGAATTGTGGGAGATCACGCGTCAACTCGAACGTTTTCCCAACTTATGCAGGATTCACAAAGGCTTTGTCGTCAACATCAACTATATTGATAAGCTGGATCGACAGGGGAAGTCCAACCTGGTCACCTTCCGCCATACCAAGGCGGTGGCCACTGTCGGCGAGAAATACTATCGCGCATTTCTTGAAAAATTCAGAGATTAGCCGAACGACCGGGAGAATCCCGGTCGACTTATTTTTCCGGGTAAAGATCTACATCGACTTCGCCGATGCAGGTCCGGAGACGCAACACAAGCGGGATTCGATTCAACAGAAGGGCTCTTTCCTGCTGCAATCCACATGATGCTCTCTCCCTTCTTCATGCGTTACGATTGGAGTATCCTTGTGTAGGTAATCATAACCCTAATTTGTACCAAAATACACATAATGGAGAGGAACAGGACTATCCAGAGTTATAGCTGTAGCAGCACCGTTTTTCCAGTGAACACGATCAGTACCTTGTTTATCCTTTCATTTTTATCTTTCTGTTGAAATTCCTATAAAGCTCTCATGTGTTTCGTTTTAACTTTCACTAGGCCGTTTTTACTTTCCTTTATTTTTTCTGGATTCCCATTCCATTATGATCACCCCAAGGACATCAGAAGAGCGAGTGTCAAATCGAAAAAACAGAGTGTTTCGAGAAGGGGTGGTAAAATGTATCGCTGTTCCGTATGCGGGTACATCCACGACGGTGACCACAGTCCCCATGTCTGCCCGAAATGTGGCGTTGCCTCTGACATGTTCCACGAAATCGACGAACCGACAAAGGCGTTAATTCTTCGTTCTCGGAAAACGAATGAACTGCATTTAAATGTGATGGCACAATTGACCAGCATCATGGAGCTTGTCCGTCAAGGTATTGATGACGATCTGGACGCCAATTGCGTGAAAATCTTTAGCCGGGTACATAGTAACGCCCATGAATCGATCCAATCGATCAAAGCCGAATTGCAGGCCCATATGAATCGCAGCAAATGGGGATAACACCATAAAAAAAGCACCCCGAAAAAGGGTGCTTTTTTTATGCCTATTTTTGAATTGGTCATGCTTCTCTTGCGGTAAGCAGCTTGTTTAATACCGTTTCCAGTTCATTCTTTAAAAGCGGTTTCTCTAAAAAGGCTTTGATCCCCAAGCTGTTTGCTCGCATTTCGTTTACAGAATAGCTAAATCCAGTGCATAATACGATGGGTACGTCGGGCCGGATTTTTAATAATTCACAAGACAGCTTATCACCTGTAATATCCGGCATCGTCTGATCCGTAACGACCGCATCATACTTGTATGGGTCAATGCGGAATAACTGTAATGCCTCGCGAGCGCTCGTTGTAGGAGTTACCGCATAGCCCAACGTTTCGAGCATTTTTACGCCATAGTCAACGATCAACTCTTCGTCATCAACAAACAGCACGGCGCCTTTTTTCTTCTTACCGGCGATTTCGCGTTCATACTCTGAAACGCTCATAACCCCATCAAGTCTGTTATTCCCACTTACACGCGGAAAAAACACATGAAAGGAGGCGCCCAGTCCATGATGGCTCTCCACCGTAATCGCGCCGCCATGTTCCGCCACAATACCGTGAACGACAGCGAGTCCCATTCCACTCCCTTCACCGGAGCGCTTTGTCGTAAAAAAGGGATCAAAAATACGTTCTTTTATCGTATGATCGATGCCGCTCCCAGTATCACTGATGCTTAGTTTCACATACTCCCCGGGCGGTACTTCGATTCGGCTTGCGTCGTTGTGTCTATGTTCGATAATTTGAAGCGCAATGGTCAGTTCTCCGCCTTGCTTACGCATCGCATGTTCTGCATTCGCACATAGATTCACGATCAGTTGGTGAATCTGTACCGGGTCGACCCACACAAAGTCATCGCCGGATTGATCGAGTTTGATGCGAACACTGATGTTCGTTGGCAATATCATCCGGACAAACTCCATGGTTTCTTTCACCATGTTCGATAACCGCACCAATTCTCGTTTGGCATCAGTTTGACGGCTGAAGGTTAACATGCGCTGGATTAAGTCTTTCGCGCGCAAACAGGTGGCCATGATCTTTTTATTGTTATCATGGAGTACGGTGCCGGCAGGAACCATTTCGAGATTCAATTCCGTAAATCCCGTGATAATGGCCAACATATTGTTGAATTCATGGGCAATCCCACCCGTTAAGGTCCCAACCGCCTCCATTTTTTGGTATCTGCGCAGTCTTTCCTCATTGTTTCTCTGATCGGTTATATCACGGATCGACAGTACGACCGCATCCCCATCGGGGATTAACCGCCCTTCTCTTTGACAATGCTTTTCGCCAACAAAAATATCGTAGTGCAACAATATAGGTTTTCCCTTAGTAATCGCTTCATCAAATATTTCTTTATGGTTCGTCATCTTGAAATCTTCCAGGATTTTTAAATAATGCTTCCCCTTGCAATAATTTTCCGTTAACATTGTTGGAAAGCCTTCTGGTATTTTGCAGTCTGCTACGATTCCATTTCGATGGATCAGCATAAATAAGTCAGGAAGAACATTGATGATCGCACGCTGTTTTTTCTCGCTTAATCGGTTTTCTTCCTCCATTCGTTTTACTCTGTTTAACTCCACTTGTAACCGTTCGTATAAGCAAGCGTTATTCACCGCGATTGAAGACAGCCTTCCTACCCCTTCGAGCCACTCCATCTCTTCCCTGCCAATTCGTTCCCCCTCAGTAACAAAGGATATGCCGATGAGCCCGATCAGTTGTTTGTTAAAGTGGAGGGGAATCAACGCGTATGACTTTACCCATGACACATCTGGATGTTCTGAATGGGTCGGGATAGAAGGTCTTTGACAGTACTTGATCTCTCCTTTTTCTAATTCATCGTCAAGCAAGGGATGGCCCAATGGCAATCCGATATGCTGTGTATGGCTTCCAATCGCATGGGCAATGATATATTCTTGTCTGGTCGGCTCCCACAAAGCGATAAAGCCATGATCCGTATCGATAAATCGAGTGACTTTATCCAAAATAGCTACATATCGTTCTTTCAAGCTTACATTCGCCATGATATCTATCGCCGTATCGTGCAATAACTGCAGGTACTTGTTTTGTTCGCTAATTTTATCTTCTTTCAGCATGCAATTCGTTATGTCATGGAATAGACAGATGGCTTTATTGTGTTGAAATAACACGATGTAAACTTTATACGTCAGGTCTTTATCCGTAGTAACTAAAGTCGATTCAAAAAAGTCACTTCTTTTCGTTGTTATCACATTCTCAATCACAGCCAGCAAATCATTGGCTATTTTGTCGGGGAATAGATCTTGAATTTTTTCCCTTGACAAAAAGGGGATGTTCCCCTCTTGGACGTCATGGGGGATCCGTTCAATCACGTGGCCTTCTTTATCTACGATAAGGCAATGATCTCCTAGGGAATGAAGGATTTGATAGAGCACTTTCTTGTGCTCTTTCGGTTTCCTTTTTAAAACTATCGTCCTCATTCTTTCATCGTCCTCATATCATCATAACCGGTACTTTCCCTTATTAATTCTACCTATATGTTATATCCTTTTTATAGAAGTGTCAATCTTCCTTTTTTAATATATGCAAAAACCACCCTGCCTTCAAGGTGGTTTTCGTCTGTTTGTAAAAAATTTTTGGTGATGACCTTCGCTGCCCTTTTGGGGTTTCATTCCTTTCTTGAACCTTCATGGAGAACCCGTTGAATCGCATTTTCCAGTTCCGATTTCAACAGCGGTTTCGTCAATTGTTCCTTAATTCCCCTGATCTGAGCCGTTTGTTCAATGTTTGTGGCATAGAGATAGCCGGTGCACATGATAAAGGGCATTTGGGGAACGATCTTTAAGGCTTCTCTGACGAATACATCCCCCGTCATTCCGGGCATTGCCTGATCCGTTATGACAAGGTCAAACTGATTTGGTGATAATCGTATCAACTCAAGCGCTTCTATGGCATCGAAACAGGTCACGACACTGTATCCCATACTCTCCAACAATTGTTTGTGCAAATCGACGAGCATCGGTTCGTCATCGACGAAAAGAATGGTGATCTTTTTCGAGGATTCCGTACTCATACAGTCATTTTCCACCCTTTTCTCCTGTTTACCGTCCTCTGTGTTTGAAACAGCAGGGATGTAAATCGAAAAATGCGTGCCCTTTCCGATTTCCGCCTCCACTGTAATGGCGCCACCGTGTTCCAATACGATCCCATGGACGACAGACAACCCCAGTCCGCTTCCTTCCCCAGCTTGTTTCGTCGTAAAAAAGGGATCGAACACCCTTTCTTTCACCCATCTGTCCATACCGATTCCGTCGTCCTTTACGGAAAGAGAAAAGTAATTACCCGGTTTGATATGCAATCCTTCTGAAAGGATCTCGTCTACCGTCGCCTGCGAGAGACCTATCTCCAACAGACCGCCTCGAGAACGCATGGCGTACTCGGCATTGCTGCACAGGTTTACCATTAATTGTTGAATTTGTACTGGGTCGACATAAGCTCGCGCCTCTGCGGGCAGTTGATTGGTTACCTTTACTTCAATATTTGTGTTGAGCAACATTCGACTTAGATCAACACACTCATGAATCAACTTGGGAAAGGCTACGAACTTCTTTTCACTGATCCCACGACGACTAAAGGTGAGCAGCCGTTGTATCAGTTCCCGGCCATAGAGCCCCATTCGAACGATTTGACTCTGGTAGTGCAGGATTTTCTTTTGACATAAGGGGGACTCGATGGTCATCTCGGCATTGCCGAGAATCACGGAAAGGATATTATTGAAATCATGGGCGATGCCGCCAGCCAAAGTGCCCAACACCTCTACTTTTTGCAGCCGGCGCATCTGTTCTTCTAACCTACGATTTTCGGTGACATCACGGATGATCATAACAACTTCTTGATTTCCGGCCCGGACGAGACGGGCTTCTCTTCTTCGCTTTTCCCCTGAAACCGTCACATCGTATTCAACGATTTGGGGCGCACCTGTCTTTATCAGCTTCTTAATCCTTTTGTTATAATATTCTCTTCGCCCCGGCGGGACGAAGTGATAAATATGCTGTCCCGTATTGATGGTTTCCGAAACGGTAAAATCCTGCGGAATGCTGCAGTCAATGATCTGTCCCTTCTTCGAAATTCGCATAACCACGTCCGGTATCGCATTCAAGAGCGCCCGCTGATTCTCTTCACTTTTTCGCAGTGTCTTTTCTATATGTCGCCGTTCTTTTAATTCTTTTCTTATATCCGCATAAAGTTGCGCGTTATCAATCGCGATAGATCCCATATTCGCGAGAAAGGAAAAGATCTCACTCTCTTCCAGTCCCGGTTGTCGTTGATCCGTAGGAAACACAACGGCGATTAACCCTCTTTTTTTCGATGAGCCAATCTTTAAGGGTGCGAGCAGATAATAGCGGCCTTCATAATAGGTTTTTGTGACATGAAAATGCTGTTTTTTTTCATTAGAGGCGAGGTGCTTGTATACAATACCCATTTCAATGCTGGAATCGTTCTTGTTTGAAAAGACCCTTGCTTCGATTGAAATATTTGCATTGCCATTGCTCTTTACAGCGATCACCCCTTGTGCCGCGCCAAGCAGGGTAACGGCCCGCTTAAGTAAAGAAAGCATGATCTCGTTCGGTTCTCGTCTCTTGAGCACTTCCAAAGCCGTTTGATTTAGGGCAAACAAATAGTTGTTCTTGCGGTGCAACGTTGCCTTGCTTTGGGTTTCTTCCGTAATATTTCGGACAAATCCGATTGCTTCATCATTTTTCAAAGGCACAATTCGCGCCTCATAGTTTTGTTCCACTCCTTGGATGGGCAAGGTGTAAAAAAACGTATGGATCGCGCTTCGTTCATTCATGTGAGCGAGTGTAGCGCAAAACTTATCGGCGACAGATACGGGCAATATTTCTTTAACGCTTTTTCCAATCTGTTCTTTGCGTGGCGCATAAAAATCGTTGGATGCCTTCGGCCAGATCTCTAGCAGTGTTCCATCTTTTTCAAAATGGAAAAACAGATCGGGAAAGCTGTCGAGAATGGTGGTTAGCTTCGTTGATGCGTCAGCCAGTTGTTCTTCGATTCTTTTTCGTTCTTCTCGCTCTTCTGTTAATTTTTTCTCGGCTCGATTCAAGTTGTCGAGTAGGGTCTTTCTTTCTGCAAGCAGTTTCTCTACTAACATTTGTTGATAACTCGGCAATAGATGATCATTCATATCGAATTGGCTTAATCCCCTTATCCCCTTATGCTTTTTACGCACGGCCAAGCTGCGGCAACGTCTTTTGCCTTTCCATTGAACAGTTGAAGACTCGTCTTGATGCTCCTTCACTGGTGGCCTCCTCCATTAGCCCATGATTGACAGAAGATCCTCTGCACCCATTCCTAGCGGATAAGCGACAACTCCTCAGCCAATTCTTCTTCCGGAGAGGTCAAGGCAAAGGTGAATGGAAAGACCCTTCCGCTTTCATAGTAGTTTTGCCAAATCCATTCGTAAATAGAGGCGAAAATGAAATTGAAAATTAAGATCTTATCAAGAAATTCTTTTTTCGGAGCGATATGCATAAGCAAACTGAGCGGCTGATTTAGTAATGCCAACAGCGCGCTGGCTATCCCTATCTGTATAGCCATCTCATGATTTTTAAATTGTAAGAAAAACCCTGTCGGAACCTCTATGCATTGCTGGCCCGGCTTATAGTAATTCACAAAACCGCAACACAAGACAACTCGTCCATGAGCGATATGTTTCGAATCCGGTTCTGCGAATAGGGCGTTCGATAGAACGATCAGTATATCCGTATTATCGATTTGTAGTGCCTGTCTGCTTTCACTTACTTCGATGCGATATACGCTATAGGGTCGTTTTGATGCGTACACGGTGCTGCTGTGGGCGTTAACGTAAAAACCGCGGAGAAGGAAATACTTCTTGAGCAGGCTTCCCAAGAACAGCACGGCCCTTTGGTTATAGTCGATGACCTCTATAACGACATTATCCTCGATCCGTTTCATATTTCCACCCCTACTTTTTTTGGGAATCATAGCATCCATATGTAGGGGTAGAAAATAATACGGGGTTAAATAGGGATATGGAGAGTTAAAACAACCCGGCTCACAAGGAGCCGGGTTGTTTAAGCCATCCTTATTCGATTATCAGAGGTTCTCTATTCTCCCAGCATCCGCCGCTGGATGAAATTGGTGTATACCTCACCGCGCTGGAAGAAGGCATTGCCCAACACTTTTTGTTGGAAGGGGATCGTCGTCTTGACGCCTTCGATGACAAATTCATCAAGGGCGCGCTGCATGCGAGCGATGGCTTCATTGCGATCACGGCCCCAGACGATCAGCTTTCCGATCATGGAGTCGTAGGTGGGCGGGATGCTGTATCCGGCATAGGCGGCGCTGTCAAGGCGGACCCCCGGGCCGCCGGGGGGATGGTAGGCCGTGATCTTGCCGGGGCTCGGCATGAAATTGCGGCTCGGATCTTCCGCGTTGATCCGGCATTCGATGGCATGGCCGTTGATGACGATGTCCTCTTGGGTGTAGCCCAAGGGCTCGCCGGCGGAGACACGGATCTGCTCCTTGATCAGGTCGATGTTGGTGATCAGCTCCGTGACAGGATGCTCGACCTGGATGCGGGTGTTCATCTCGATGAAATAATACTGGCCATGCTTGTCCAGCAGGAACTCGACAGTCCCGGCATTGACGTAGTTGACAGACTTGGCGGCCAGGACAGCCTGTTCGCCCATCTCCTTGCGCAGTTCCGGCGAAAGGGCCGGCGAAGGCGCTTCTTCCAGCAGCTTCTGGTTCCGCCGCTGGATGGAGCAGTCCCGCTCGCCCAGGTAGACCGTGTTGCCGTACTGGTCGGCCATGATCTGAAACTCGATGTGGCGCGGCTCTTCGATGTATTTTTCGATGTAGACGGCGTTGTTGCCGAAAGCGGCTTCCGCCTCCGCCTGGGCCGTCTGGAGGGCGTTGATGAGGTCTTTGTCGGAGTGGGCGATGCGCATGCCCCGACCGCCGCCGCCGGCCGATGCCTTGATCATGACGGGATAGCCGATCTCCTCAGCGATCTTCTCAGCGTCTTCCGCCTTGGTAACGATGGACTCGGAACCGGGGACGACACGGACGCCCGCTTTGATCATCGTCTCCCGCGCGACGGCCTTGGAACCCATCGACTCAATGGCCTTGGAAGTGGGTCCGATGAATTTGATCTTGCAGGTCTCGCAGATCTCGGCGAAGTAGGCGTTTTCCGAGAGGAAGCCGAAGCCGGGGTGGATGGCTTCGGCGCCGGAAACGGTGGCGGCGCTGATGATGTTGGGGATATTCAAATAACTGCGGTTTGAGGGCGCCGGTCCAACGCAATAGGCTTCATCGGCCAGTTTTACATGCAGGGCGTCCTTGTCGATCTCCGAGTAGACGGCTACCGTCTGGATGCCCAGTTCCTTGCAGGCGCGTATGATGCGGACGGCGATCTCGCCCCGGTTGGCGATCAGGATCTTGTTAAAGAAGCTGTGGTGTCCCATTTATTAGGCGCCCCCTCAGGCTTTTTCAACGAGGAAAAGGGTTTGGCCGTATTCGACGGGCGCGCCGTTTTCCACGAGGATGTCGACAATGGTTCCTTTGATTTCGGCTTCGATCTCGTTCATCAGCTTCATCGCTTCAATGATGCAGACCGTGGAGCCGGTGTCCACTTTGCTGCCCTTTTCCACATAGGGGCGGGCGTCGGGGGCCGGAGCGCGGTAGAACGTGCCCACCATGGGCGAGGTGATGGCGACGACATTCGGATTCTTGGCCTGATCGGCGGCCGGTTTCGGCGCCGGAGCGGCAGCTTCCGCTGCAGGCGCAGAGGCAACTGCGACGGGGGCGCTCACCATCACAGGGGCGGTGGCAGGCGCATGGATGGCCGATCCCTTGCGGATGGCGACCTTGACACCGTCACACTCTACTTGCAATTCGGCAATGTCCGTACCGTTCAGAACCTGAATGAGTTCTTTGATCTCTTGGACGTTCACCTTCATATCCTCCTTCTGCGCTTTCCCTCTAAGGGTTGCGGACTGGTCTCCCCCAGGCAGGGGAGCCGGCGGGTCTTCCTGATTCTGAACGATCGGGGCGACCACGTGGGCTTGCGGGTTTTTCCGATAGTCGAAAAACTTCAGCGCCACCTGCGGGAAGAGGGCATAGGAGAGGACATCCTCTTCGCTCTGGGCCAGCGGGCCCATTTCGCGACGGACGCGATCCATAGCCGGTTCGAGCAGGTCGGCGGGACGGCAGTCGATCTGTTTGTCGTCCTTGAGGATCTTGGTCACCAGGTCCTGCCGGATCGTCGCCGGCGGTTTCCCGTAGAGACCTTTCACATATCCCTTTACCTCGCCAGGGACCAGTTTGTACCGCTCGCCCGTCAGGACGTTCAGCACAGCCTGGGTGCCCACAATCTGGCTGGTGGGGGTAACAAGAGGCGGGTAGCCGAAATCGGCCCGCACCTTGGGCATTTCATTCAAGACTTCATTCAAGCGATGGCGAGCCTTTTGCTCCTCCAGTTGGGTGATCAGGTTGGTGATCATCCCGCCGGGGACCTGATGGTCGAAGACGAGCATATCGTTCAGGCCGGTGATCCCCCGTTTGTAGCCAAGGCGCTTGCGCAGGTCTTCAAAGTACTGGGTGATCTCGAAGATGCGATGGATGTCGAGGCCCGGATCGTAGGGGGTGTCGCTGAAGGCCCGCACCAGCGTCTCCACAGGCGGCTGGGAAGGACCGAAGGCCAAGGGCAGGGCGGCGCAGTCGATGATATCGGCGCCGGCTTCGACGCCTTTCAGGAGTGCGCCGACGGCCATGCCGCCGATGTAGTGGGTGTGCAGTTGAAGGGGAAGGTCCACCTTCTCTTTGATCATGGTGACCAGTTCCCGCGATTTGAAGGGCAGAAGCAATCCGGCCATATCCTTGATGCAAAGGGAGTCGGCGCCCATCTCGGCCAGTTGGATGGCCGTTTCGACGTAGTGCTCCATCGTGTGGACCGGGCTGATTGTGTAGACGATCGCCGCCTGCACATGGGCGCCGGCGTTTTTGGCGTGACGCATGGGCGCTTCCATGTTACGGATATCATTCAATGCGTCAAAAATGCGAATGATGTCGATGCCGTTTTCGACAGATTTGTGGACAAAGGCTTCAACCACATCATCGGGGTAATGGGTGTAACCGACGAGGGACTGGCCCCGCAGAAGCATCTGCAAGGGGGTGCGGCGAAAATGCTTTTTCAAGATCCGCAACCGTTCCCAGGGATCCTCATTCAGGTACCGCATGCAGACGTCAAAGGTGGCGCCGCCCCAAACCTCTACGGAATGATAGCCCACCTTGTCCATTTTTTCGACGATGGGGAGCATGTCCTCCAAGCGCATACGGGTGGCCCACAGGCTCTGGTGGCCGTCCCGCAGTGTCGTCTCGGTGATTTTAACTCTGCGTTGCTCTTGCACTGGATTCCCTCCGTCTTTCCGAGCGGCACACGTCCGGTTCCCTGGTTCCGCCGCTTCCGGACAAAATAGAAACTCAGGGCGTTGTGGGAGTAACAACTCTCCTGAGTTATACGCTAGCGACAATGCTAGACACTTACCATATATTATAGAGTTCGGACGATTCAGACGCAAGGCGTGGCCATCCATGTATACAGAATAACCGATTTTCCCCATGAAAATAAACGTTTCCGTCGAATAAGGGCAGCTCCTTACCGGTTCATGACGGCAACATCTCCCGCCTTCACCCCTGTCGAACGGGCAACCAGTTCGGCGATCTTTCCTTTGTCGGCCGGCGTCAATTCCCGGGCGGCGACGATGACCGACACGGTGTTGCCCTGGATCAGGGCAACGGCGTCCCGGTAGTCGTTGGCGATGAGCAACCGTTCCGTCTCCATCTCTTTTTTTATCTGCTCGCTGATCTGGAGCAGTTTTTTTTGGGCTTCTTTGCGCGTCTCACCGGAGGATTGGTCGTTGCGGACGATCTCCTGAAGGATTTCGATCTGCTGGCTGCGCACGCGCTCCCGCTCCATCCGGTATTCGGAAAAAAAGTCCGGCCCTTTGTGCTGGAACTGGGCGGGGTTGGGCAGCGCCGGCCCGGCCGACAAGGTCACCGCCCTGTTGACGGAAGGTGTAGGTGTCGTTGACGGTGTTGACGGTGTTAGCGGCGTTGGCGACGTTAGCGACGTTAGCGGTGTTGGTGGCGCCGAGGTTGCCGAATCGCCGATGATCCGACTGCTTTCTTTTAAAGCTTCGGAAAACACTAGATCACTCACCGAATAGACGCCCACACAACCGGCCGTCATGACGAGGAAGCCTGCCAGCAGGGCGAAAAGCTTACGGGCAGGCCACTGAGACGGTTCCGGCAGCCAGGACGGTTTTTTGACGATCCGGATCCTCATCGTTTTTCCTCCCGGGGAAAGACGCTGACCTTGTGGGCCGGGATATCCAGCAGGGTGCAGACGGCCCGGCTGATGTTCTGGCGCACAGCGGCGTCCTTGGCCCCCTCGGCGACAACGAGAACGCCGGCGATCTCGTAGCGCATCTCCCGCACTACGACCGGCTGCTCCTTGGCGGCGCTGCTCTCCTTGACCACCACGACCGTACGGCTGTCTGTGCTGTCCGAGGTTACCCGTGTGCCGCCGGATTTGTCCTTTTCCTCGATCTTCTTGTTGTTGGCGTTGTTGTTGGTGGCGTATTCAGACCGGGTGCCCTGAGCGAGGCTGACGACGACCTCAGTGGCGCCGACGCCCTCGATTTTAGACACAGCGTTGGAGACGCGGTCACTCAACAGCCGTTCTTGAGACGCCAGTTCCGCTCCCCGGCCGGTCTTGGCCACATCGACGGCTGGTGTCGACGACGCAGGCGCCGTCTCTTTCCCCGGCCAGATGCCGGCCCCCTGCGGGCGTTCGTCGGCCATCATCAGGGTGACGCCGAGAAGCAACGCAACGGCGAGCACGGCCAACAGCTTGTCTTTTGGCTGCTTCAGCCAGTTCATCGATGATCCTCCCCCGTTTCCGCTGGTTTTTCCTGTCATTCCGACTGTCTCCCTGATTCCCACAACACCCGAATCCGTTCGGGCGGGATGCCGTAGAAACCAGACAGGGTCCGGACGATCTCCTGGGCCGTCGCATCCCTCTTCGGCGGCGTCGTTGAGGTCGGGGCGGCAGCGGAGTGAATATCCTCCACCATCACCGACGCCACCGCTTCTTTCTCCCCTTCACGGGAATCATCAGGCCGCAGGGTCACGGTGATCTGGCCGATCCCTGTCTTGGACGCCGACTGCCCGCCCAGTTCCACCTGGGCCGCCGCCGCCTTCACCCCTGGCTTGAGCCCAACCAGCGCCTCCACCTGGCGCCGCAAGCGGCTTTGTGCCTCCTCGCGGGCCTGGGAAAGCCCTTCTTCGCGCAACGCCTCGCCCTTGCGACGAATCTCGTCGTAACCGTTGACCTCTTGCACAGGCATGTCCCCGCCCAGTGTGGCGGACCAATTGTTTTTATTCACCCAACTCATGATCGGGTTGAGCACGGCCACCATGATGAACAGTCCCGCCACCAACCGGACCAGCGACTGCAACCGGCCGTTGGGCAGGAGCATGTCCAGCAGCGTGCCCACCAGGATGATCAGCACCACCTGTTCAATGATCTGGCGAAGGATGTCCAGTCGGCTCCCCCCCTACCGCAACATAACCGTCAGGTTGCCGGCCCCGACGACGATGGTGAGCGCCAGAAAAAACATGAGCCCTACGGCGGCGACGGCGCCAAAGACCAGGGTCAGGCTGCCGCCGATCGTCTCCAGGCTGTCGGCGACAGGGCTGTCGCCGATGGGCTGGAGCAGGGCGCCCGCCAACCGGTAGATCAGCACCAGGGCCAGGAGTTTCAGTGACGGCAGGACGCAGAGGATGGCGATGATCACCAACCCGATGAGGCCGATGCCGTTTTTCAGCAGCAGTGAAGAATTGACGATCACCTCAAAACTGTCGGCGACGAGACCGCCCACCACTGGCAGCAAGGCATCGGTGGCATACTTGGCCGTCCGCAATGTCAGGCCGTCGGCAACGGCCCCTACAGCGCCGTAGATGCTGATGACGCCCAGGAAGATGGTGATGAACAGGCCCATGGCCAGCTTGTAGCCGTCTTTGATCAAGTTTTGCAGGTTTTTTACCTTAAACTGAGGCGACACATGATTGAGGATGCCCAGGGCGGCAGAAAACAGGATGAGGGGAAAAATCCAATCCTTGATCAAGGTGCTGATCAGGGTGATGCTCCCAAAAATGACGGGATGAAAGAGCGCCCCTGAGGCAAAACCGCCCATGGCCGTCAACAGGGTGAGCAGCACCGGCAGGACAGCCTGCATAAATCGAACCATATCCTCAATGGCCCCCCGCCCCGTCTGGAGCGCCGTATGGAAGCTGTGGATGGCGATGGTGATCAAGACCATGTAGCCCACGGCAAAGGCAACCTTGGAGACCGCTCCCGACTCAAAGGACGACTGGAAGTGGTTGAGGACGGCGACGACGACGGCCAGGATGATCAGTTCCCCCAGCAGCGCCGTATTGGCCAGCACCTCCTGAAAGAGGTACCCCATGACGCCGTGATAGACTTCACCGACAGAGAGGCTCACCCGCCCGCTCCGGATATCCTCCATGATCGTGCGCGGGTTGAGCGAAGGAAGGTATTTGCCCTTGTCCCGCTCCAACTCGTCGAGGACCCGCTGAAACTCCGTGAGGTCGACGGTCGGGGCTGGCTCGGGGCTGCCATTCGATGCCTCAGACCCAGTTGCAGTGGGAGAGAGATTGGCCGGCGCGGCAGACGCCTGGGAAAGCGGGAGCCCCTCCGCTAGGGCCGGTGAGGGAATCGTTGCAAATTGCGTCACCAGTAAAACAAACATCAATAGGCCCAAGATGGCTCGATAGGCCCCCCTGTCGCCGCTCGCCGGGTGCCAGAGGTGTAGAAGGCTCACCCGCCCCTGCGTTGCCCTCCTCATGAGGGACCACCCCGGGGAAGCAGGCTCATCAGCGAATCCATCAAAGCCAGCAGGATCGGCAACGCCAGCACCATCACCAGGATTTTGGCCGCCATCTCCACCTTTGTGGCGATCGTCGACTCACCGGCGTCCCGGCAGATCTGCGACCCGAATTCGGCGATATAGGCGATGCCGACAATCTTCAACAGCGTCGTCAGGTAGTACCGGTTGATCTGCGCCTTGTTGGCCAGATCCTCCAGGACTTGAATGACAGCTGAAATCTTGGCCAGCACAAACAAAAATAGGATCACCCCGGCGGCAATGCTCAGTTGGACCGCCAGTTCCGGCCGCTGCTTGCGCAGGATGACCAAAAAGATGGTCGCGATGATGCCCACCCCGACAACCTGCAGAATCTCCACGGCACACCTCCTCTCCGTTAATAGAGGGAGAAGACCGACCGGACCTGGTCAAAGAGGTCGCTGATCAGGCGAAGGACCATGAGCGTCACCAGCGCCACGCCGCTGATCGCCAGCAGTTGCGCCAATTCTTCCCGTTTTGCCTCTTTCAATATGGAATAAAAAATGGCGACGACGATGCCGATGCCGGCAATCTGAAAGATCTGCAGCATGTTCATTCCCTTGTCCTCCCCCTCACCAAATGGCCAGGACAACGGCGGCCCCGAACAGGACACCCCCGTAGGACCAGACTTTTCCCATCCGGTTCTCCGTCTCCCACGCTTCGCTCTCCAGACAAGTCAGTCGGTTTTTCACCTCTTCGATGCGGTGCAGCTGGTCCTCGCGCGGCGCGGCGCCCAGACCCAGGGCCAAACGGGCCAACTCTTCCCCATCGGATCCTTTCAAAGGCGTCGTGTGCAGCCACTCCTCCACCGCCAGCAGCCAGATTTCCGACGCCGCTTGTCCCTCTGCCTCGCGCAATCGACGGCCCGCCTCAGCAAAAAGCGCTTTCACGGGCGAACCGGCCGTTTCGCTGACCTGGGCCAGCGCCTCCGGCAGGCGGGTTGCCCGGAAGGCGATTTCCGTTGCCAACATCGCTAAGGCCGATTGCAACGACGCCAGGATCTGTTTTCGCCGCCGGAGATCCCTTGCCGTCATGAACCCGCCGGCCGAGAAGGCGCCGACGATCAGCGCCGCGCCGACCAGTTTCCCCATGGTTCCCCCTCCTCGATAGGATTTCCGCCGGCATCGTACAGCCCTTCAACGGTGCCGGGCCCTTCCCGGCGGCTGAGGACGACGAGGCGCTGAAAGACATTCCACCTCAACATCCGTTCCAACCCCGGACGTGTGAGGACTTCTTCCCGGCTTCGCCCATGGGCGGTGGCCAGCAGGGTGACGCCGCTATGGACGGCTTCCTCGACAGCCCGCACATCCTCTTCCCGACCAATCTCATCGGTGGCCAACACCTGGGGTCCCATCGAACGAAGCAGGCGCAGCAGCCCCTCCGCCTTGGGACAACCGTCCAGCACATCGGTCCGGGGACCGACGTCATTTTGCGGGCAGCCGTGATAACAGGCCGCCACCTCGGAACGCTCGTCCACCAGGCCCACCGTCATGCCTGGCAGACCGATTTCCGGTCGCCCCGCGCTGATCTGGCGGATGATATCCCGAAGCAGTGTCGTCTTTCCCCCGCCTGGGGGAGAGATGAGCAGGGTGGAAAAAAAAATCCCCCTATCAGCAGAAAGCAATCGGGGCAACAGGGGATCGGCGACACCGGGAAACTGGCGGGCGATGCGGATATTCAACGATGAAACGGGATGAATCGTTTTTACCCGCCCCGCTTCCAGAACCACCCGGCCGGCGAGGCCGACCCGGTGTCCGCCCGGCAATGTTAAGTAGCCCTGCCGGAACTCTTGCTCCAAAGCGTAGACCGAGCAATGGGCGATCAGATGGATGGTTTGGACGAGTTCTTCTTCGGAGACAGGTCGCAACAGTTGATCACCCATCCGGCCGCAGAGGGCCACCGGTCGGCCCACACGGAGTCGGATTTCGGTCATCTCATCGAGCCACCTCGGCTGTGTCGCCAATTGTTCCGTCAGGAGGGATCGAAGCGATGGCGCCAGGTAAGGGAGCAGCCGAACGGTCCAATGTGCATTGGCGCTCTCATGCACCACTCCCGGCAACGCGATACGTGCCCTTTCGTCTTCCCCTCGACCGTCTTGACAGACCTTGGTCGGATCCATTCGCCCAGAGGAGACCTGTTCATCGAAAATCGCCGCCCCATCAGAACCGCTGCTTAGGCGCCAACGCATCCTTGTCCCCCCTTCCCTACAAAAACATATGCCCACCTACCAGGATTATGCAAAAAGAGAAGGCCTGCGCCGTCCTCCGGCGTGGCCTTCTCTTTTTACAGGATTGAACTGCTTCTAATGGGTTTGGGGGTGATGAGCCCCTTCGTCGCAGTCGCAGTGGCACTCCTCTCCTGCGCCTGCGATGATCCGCTCTTCCATATCCTCGTCGCCTTCCTGGATGAAGATCACCTGCCGGCAGGAGGGGCAGGTCACTTCCAGGTAGTCATCGTCATCGAGCAACTCCGCGTCAAAGGTGATGTTCTCATGACAGGAGGGGCAGGCGATTTCGACGATATCGTCGTCATCATCGTCCTCCTCCTCATCATCTTCGTACATATCCTGCTCCAATTGGAAGAGGTCGTCGTCCATGCTTTCGACGATCTCATCCAGGCGTTCTTGCTCGGCTTTCAGCGTGTCGATGGAGTCAGCCATGTCGCCGAGCACTTGCAACATTTCCGTGAGCAGTCGCCCTTCCCGGGAACTGGCCCCTACGTTCATGCCCTCTGCCAGACCTTGCAGGTAGGAGATACGCTGGCGTAACTTCTGCAAAATAAAATCCCTCCCGGATCCTTCGGATTGCCATCGGCTATCCGTAGTATCTCCGGGAGGGATCGTTTCTAGGCGATGAATGTAGGCGCTTAGCGGTTCAATCCTGATTGGAGGCCAACCGCCAGGTAGGTCTGATCAGGTGATCAGGCGCGGGAAACGTAAGCGCCTGTCCGGGTGTCGATGATCAGCGTCTCCCCTTCATTGATAAAGAAGGGAACCTGAACGATAGCGCCCGTTTCAAGGGTGGCCGGCTTGCTGCCGCCCGTGGCGGTATCGCCGCGAACGCCCGGTTCGGTGGCGGCCACCTTCAGTTCTACCGTGTTGGGCAGTTCGACGCCCATCAGGTTGCCGTTCCAGGTGAGCACGTGGACGTTCATGTTTTCCTTCAGGAAGCGCAGTTGCTCTTCGATCTGCTTGCGCTGCAGGGCGATCTGCTCGAAATTCTCCACATCCATGAAGGTGTAGGACTCGTCGGCGTCGCTGTAGAGGTACTGCATCTGGCGGCGCTCCAGGCGGGCCTTGGGCACTTTTTCACCGGCCCGGAAGGTGCGTTCCACCACGGAACCGGTCTTGATGTTCTTCAGTTTCGTCCGCACGAAGGCGGCGCCTTTGCCAGGCTTGACGTGCTGGAATTCGATGACGACGAAAGCGTCGCCGTCGAGTTCGATCGTCGAACCCGTCCGAAAATCGTTGGATGAGATCATGGACGAAAAATGCTCCTTCCCCTTGTTAGATGCGAATCAGGCTGATGGAAGATGTATGATAATGAAAGCTTGCGCGCAGGTGCTGTGCATGAAAACCCGCTGCAGGCAACTTTCCTGAACCGCTTTCCGCGTTACTCCAGTGAACCGCTCTCGGCCGTTTACAGGATGAGCAGTTCTTTTTTCGGTGATGATGTCAGGTTGCGGTTGCCGTCGGCCGTGACGATGACCAGGTCCTCGATGCGGACGCCGCCCCAGCCGGGAATGTAAATCCCCGGTTCGACGGTGACCACATGACCCGGCTCGAGGATGTCCTCGGACAGGGTGGACAAACGCGGGTTTTCGTGGACAACGAGCCCAACGCCATGGCCGAGGCCATGGCCGAAGCGCTCGCCATAGCCGGCCTGCTCGATCACATCCCGGGCGATCCGGTCGATGGCCCGCCCGCTTTTTCCCGGCGCGATGGCGGCCAATGCCCGTTCCTGCGCCTCAAGAACCGTATCGTAGACCTTGCGCTGCTCTGCCGTCGGCCGGCCAAAGACGACTGTTCGGGTCATATCGGAACAGTACCCGTCGAGGATGCAGCCGAAGTCGAGGGTAAGCAAGTCCCCCGCCTCGATCACCTTGTCCGAGGCGACGCCGTGGGGCAAGGCGGACCGCTGACCCGAGGCGACGATAAACTCGAAGGACACCGCTTGAGCGCCCTCCCGCCGGAGAAAAAACTCCAGTTCCAGGGCTACGTCCCGTTCAGTCATCCCCGGCTTCATCCAACCCAAAATATGTTGAAAGCCCCGATCAGCCAGCGCCGCTGCGCCGGTGATCGCCGCCTGCTCCGCTTGATCCTTGACAACCCGCAACGACTCCACCATGCCCTTGCGGGAAACCCATTGGATATCCGGCAAAACCTTTTCCAGTTTCTGCTGCTGTTCCAGGGTGACCACATCGCTCTCAACAGCGATGTTTCGCCAGCCCCGATCGGCGACTGCCTCCTGGAGCGTTTCCGTCCAGGCGCCTCTTTGCCGGAGCAGCGTCCACTGGGGCGCCTGCTGGGCCGCCTGCTCCCAGTAGCGAAAATCCGTCGCCAGCCACTGGCCTTCCCGGTCGACGAGCAAAAAGCCAGCCGTCCCCGTGAAGCCGGAGAGATAGCGCCGGTTTTCAGGCGACAGGATCAGGAGCGCGTCGATGGCCCCATCCCATCGTTGCCGCAACTGGGCGAGGCGGGGCTGGACTGATCCCGTCACACCGGCACCCCCTTCCGGACCGTCAGGTAATGACGGGCCGCTTCCATGGCCAGCCGGTACCCGTCGGCGCCAAAACCGGCGATCTGGCCGACGGCGATGGGCGCGATGAAGGAGTGGTGACGGAAGGCTTCCCGGGCGTGGATGTTGCTGAGGTGCACCTCGATCACGGGAATGGCGACGCCAACGATGGCGTCCCGCAAGGCGATGGAGGTATGGGTGTAAGCGCCCGGGTTGATGATGATCAGATCCACTCGCCCGCAGGCGTTGTGGATACAGTCGATCAATGCGCCTTCATGGTTCGACTGAAAACAGACGACCTCCCAGTTCCAACTCCGGCCGAGTTCGCTGACGGCTTCCTCGATCTCCCTCAGCGTGGTCGTTCCATACTGGGCCGGTTCACGACGGCCCAGCAGATTCAGGTTGGGACCGTTGAGCAGCAAAATGCGCGCGTTCAGGCGAGATCCCCCATTTCCCTCAGCATTTTACCACAAAAACCACAGCGGCAACAACGACTTAGGCGCCGCTGATGGCCATTTCTTTGGCGCGCAGCGTCGGCGCGCCCTTGCCGATAAAGAAGGTCAAATCGCTGCCCACGCCGTCAATTCCCGTCAGCCAGTCAAGGAGGTTGCCGGCGATGGCCACCCCTCGGACCGGCCGCGTCAACCGGCCTTGCTCGATCAAGAGCCCGGCGGCGCCGACAGAGAAATCGCCCGAAATCGGGTTGGCGGTGTGCATGCCCATGACCTCAGTCACATAGAACCCCGATTCGATCTCGCCGATGAGCTCATCAGGCGGACGCTCGCCCGCCTGGAGGTAGAAGTTCGTCGTCCCTACCTCCGGCGTCCCCCGGAAAGACCCTCGCGATCCGTTGCCGGTCGACGCCGCCCCCTCTTTGGCCGCCGTGTAGGTGTTGTGCAGAAACGCCTCCAGCGATCCCTGGTCGATCAGCACCGTCCGGGAGGTGGGCACGCCTTCACCGTCAAAAGGCGCCGAGAGGATCCGCCCTTCCATGCGGCCGTCGTCGATGATGGTCACCTCGGCGGCGGCGATCTTCTGACCCTTTTTCCCGGCAAAGAGCGATTTCCCCTTTTGTACGGCTTCCGCCGTCAACGACGGCGCCAGGATGCCGAGAAACTGGGTCGCCACATAGGGATCAAAGACGACAGGGGCGCGCCGGGAGGACAGGGGCTTGGCGCCGAGCATGCGCAGCGCCTTTTCGGCCGCTTCTTTGCCGATCTTTTGCGGATCGATCCCGTCAAAGCTCAAGCCGTACGAAAGAGAGAACCCGGTCTGGCTCTCACCGTTTTCCTCAGCCACGAGGTAGGCGTAGCCGCCGCAGTACGCCCCCTGGTAGGCGGCGTCGACGCCCTGGGAGTTGATGATCGTCACCCTGTATTCGGCGTCAGAGTAGCTTGACCGTTCGATGATCTTGATTCGAGGATCGACAGCCTTGGCCGTCGCCTCGATCGTTTTAGCCAGTTCGATCTTTCGTTCCACTGGAATCCCAGCAATAGCCGGGTCGTGCGTATTCACCTCGGGATAGGCTTCCGCTTTGCCGGGCAATCCCCGGAAGCGATCCTCGGCGTTCCAGCGGGCATTCGCCAGCGCCCGGTCCACCGTGGCCTCCAGCGCCGTTTCCGACAAGTCGGACGTAAAGGAGTAGCCCATTTTCCCATTCTGAAAGACGCGAATGCCGATGCCGCGATCCTCGGCCAGCTTCATCGTCTCCACGATGCCCTTGGAGACATCGATGGACAGTTCTTTCGAGTCAAGGCCGTAGGCTTCGGACTGGTTGGCGCCCTTGGCCTGTGCCCGTTCCACCATCTGGCGGGCCAGTTCCCGCATCGCGATTTGACTCACCGCCACACCTCCCACTGTCAGTTTGCCCAGTCCGGCAAATCCCCTTGCTTCTGGGCAAAAAAGCCATACCCGTCAAAGCGGGCATGGCCCCAAGGGTCTTACAGACGCCGGATTCGGCCGGCGGGATGGTTCAACAATTCAAAAGGGGACAGACGGCGCAGCTCGCCGCCAACACCGCCGCTTCCGCCGGCAGGCGCGACAGCCGTCGCCTCATCGTCGTCTCCGCTCGCTGCGGCGCCGGTTCCTCCCACGATCAGGGAGGTGATGCGAAGTGTCGGCTGCGCATCCGACACGGGCGCCCCCTGTCCGTCTTTGCCGCAGGTGCCGATGGCAAAGCCGAGGTCGTTGCCGACGCGGTCGATCCGTCGCAGCACCTCCGGACCGTTGCCTGTCAGGGTAGCGCCGCGCACCGCCGCGCCGATCTCGCCGTTTTCAATCAGATACCCCTCGGCGACGTCGAAAACGAAGTCACCGTTGGTCGTGTTGACCTGGCCGCCGCCCATCTTCTTGACGAAGAGGCCGCGCTTGGTATCTTTGATGATCTTCTCCGGGATCTCATCGCCCGAGGCGATCAGGGTGTTGGTCATGCGCGGAATGGGCTTGTGCTGGTAGGACTCGCGCCGGCCGTTGCCGGTCGGGGAACATTTATCCTTCCCCGCGGTGAAACGATCATGCATGAACCCCTTCAGGACGCCCTTTTCAATCAGCACATTTTTCTGTCCCGGCGTTCCCTCGTCGTCAAAACGAAGGGTTCCGTACTTGCCGGCGATCGTGCCATCATCGATGACCGTCACCAAGGGAGACGCCACTTCCTGACCCTCCTTGCCGGCGTAGACGGAGAGCCCTTTTTGCACCAGATCGGCCTCCAGTCCGTGGCCGCAGGCCTCATGAACCATCGTGCCGCCGGCAGCGCTGGACATCACGACGGGCATCTTGCCCGATGGGGCCGGCTTAGCCGTCAGCATCAACAGCGCCCGGTCAACGGCAGCTTGGGCCAGCGCCTCGGGGTCGCGCTCTTCGAAGATCTCGAACCCCTTGGCGCCGCCCAGCGCCTCGTAGCCCGTCTGGATGACAGCGCCATCGGCGGCCACAGCGTGGACGACAAAGCGAGTGCGGATCCGCTCATCCTCAACGTAGTCGCCTTCCGAGTTGGCGATGGTCACTTCCTGAACGACGTCGCCGTAACCGACAGTCACCTGTTTGATCCGGTCATCAATGGCCCGGGCATGGCGATTGGCCCGCAGCACCTGCTCGACCTTGTCCTCCAGTGCCACCTGCTCCGGCCGCGACGCAATGACCATTTCCACCGGCGAAGAGCGCCGCGAAAGATCGATGGAACGAGACGACGCACCCCCGCGAGCGGCATGGCTGGCCACCTGGGCGGCATGACCGAGGCCGTCGAGACTCAAATCGTTCGTATAGGCGTAGGCCGTCGAATCACCGGCGATGACACGGATGCCCGCGCCGATATCGATCCCCGAGTTGATCCGCTCGATCTTGTTGTCCTCACAGCCGATCCCGTTGACCGATTTTTTTTCGATAAAGATATCGGCAAAATCGGCGCCCTGGCGCAGGGCGATTTGAAGCACATCCCGCAGATCGTCCATAGCGGGTCGATGAATCAAAGGGCTTCCCCCTCCAGTTCTTATACGTCGCCACCTGCGCGGGGCGGTTCCGCCGCGTCCAGGGTGACCTCCGGCTTCTCGTGACGAGGGTTCTTGGCGACGAGCATCATTCCATGGGCAATGGCGCCGATGACGTCGACATGGAATTGGCTGAGCAGCATATTGATCTTGGAATAGACTTCCCCTTTGTTGGTGACGACATACCGCGGCGGGAGGCGGTTCAAGGCCGCCGCCATGATATCCATCCGGCACTGGTCGCAACGGCAGACTTCGGGGTGTTGCGCCAGCAATTCATCGAGAAAGTTCTCGACGACGCCTTCCATAAGGTTGTGGAGCATCGTATACCTCCCCTCGGTTTGTACGGGAATGTATGGCCATCTTCAGGCGACAGCGTCATGGTGGGTCCCGTGGCGTTCGCGGTTCCCCTGTTACGGAATATCCCCGCGAGGAACGACTACGGTAGACAGTTCGACGAAGGAATGAGAGTTCCTTCTGTGACCGGCCTGCTTTACCATTATTTGAATGGGCGCTCCGACCGAGCCGGCGGGCGAAGCCATATTGGTGACACGCAATGATTCGATGCCTGAGGCGAGCGGTTTCTTATCGGCGCCTTCCTGCCGTTCAATGGCGCCAGCCTCCAGGGTATACCGGACATCGGTCCAGTAAAAGTCTCCTGACGTGTTCTCCACATAGACCTGACAATCGAGACGGCTGCCGCCTGCGGAGATGCGGATGTTTCGCCCGTAGCGCAAGTCCCGGGCCATCCAGGACAGGGCCCAGCGAACACCGCTGTTTCCTTCCAGGCGGTGGCTTTCTGTGTTGACGATGGACATGGTCGTGTTGACCAGTCGCATCCCCATCAAGAGCAGGATGCTCGCGATGGTCATCGCCAACACCACCTCGACCAGGGTCATCCCCGCTGTCGCATCCTTTAGGCGTAGGGCCTGCGCCTTCATCGTATCTATCCAATCCTCCATCACCACGGGATCTCGCCGCTCGGCGGCGGCGTCGAATCGATGCGCACCCGCCCGTTCCGCGAGACGATGACATAGCGGTTGCGTCCATTCGGTCCCCGCAGCATGACCGTGCCGCCCATGTTGGGCTTCCCGGCCCGTCCGTCGGCGGCGAAGATGAAGGTGTTTCGGTAAAAGGCGGTATTGACGTTAAAACTGGTCGTTTGAACGACGACACCGCCCGGCAAGGTCCGGCTCTGGCTGACCCGCTCATCATCGCTGTAGGTGATGCGGTACTTGGAACTGTCCAAGGTGAAAACCAGGGCGACCGTCCGTTGCTCCAACACCGCCTTGTCCCTGGCGGATAGCAGATCGACCTGCACCTGACGGGCAGCCGATTCTAAGGAAACCTGACCGTTCCAGCGCGTCAACAAAGGACCGCCAATCAGCAAAAGGATACCGAGCAAAGCCAGAACAAGGGTAATCTCGACCAGTGTATAGCCTCTCACATCAACGCTCTGCTGGGCTAAGGAACGCGAGTACTGCTCAACAAGGACGTCCTCTCGACCTGGGATATCTGCCAAAGTCCTGACGCCGCCTTCGCCATGCCGACGCGGGCCATCATGACAAATCGTCCCCCGTCGCACTCTGCCGCCGCGATCACATCCAACGCGCACGGCTGGCCGGACACGGTTCGATAGGTGAGTCTGACCCGGCCATCCCCCAGAGACACACCCGGCAGCCTCGCAGCGAGGTGACTGGCCAGCGCCGCCGCCTCCACCCGGTTCTCCGAAACCGGCCGGTTGCGCAGCCACTCGCCGATCCCAACCAGGGCCGCCTCGATGCCCGACTCGGCGCTGTACAGCGCCTGTTCCGCCCGCGCCTGACCGCGAACAGACGACCAGGCGTAATTCCCCATGACGGTCGCCGTCGCCGCCAGCGTCGCCAGGGCGGCAATGATAAAAAAAAGATAGAGCAGCCCGGCGCCTACCTCTCCCGGTCTGGCGGCGCCACCAGCGTAACCAAGACACACTTCGCTCCGGCCGCCACAGGCGTCGCCGGCGACGACAACGGGGGCTCCGCCCCGTCGCTCCTCGCTTCCGGTGGAAGCATCGCTTGATCCCATATCGTCACCGCCACCTCCTTCAGGCGCAACCCCGGCGGATCTGTCGCATCCCCTACGGTCAGGACGCAGCGAAACCCCTCTGGTATCGTGATTCCCGCAGGGAGGCGGCTGTCAACCTGCGTGGGGTCCCCTTTGATCAGCGCCCGTTTCACCTCCAAAACCTGCTGTGCCAGCGCCAGCATCTGGGCAAACCGTTCGCTCCGGCGCTCCAACCGTTCTGCCACGGTCATGACGCCGTAGAGGGGAAGGGCGATCAGCCCCAGCAACAGCAGCGCGATCAGCGCCTCCGCCAAGATGCTTCCCTTCTCTTTCCTCACCGGGCTGTCGCTCATCTCCCGCTCTTCTCGGCGCTCTTTTTCGGCTCAACTAGCGAATCTCTCATCTTGTCCTCCCCCTCTGCTCGTTCCCCCGCATGATCGAGCGAGAAAAAGACCAGCCGCAATCCGGCGAGCATGGACGGCGCCGCCGACAGACGTTCCTCCGGGCCTTCCCCTTCCCTTACACCTCCCCCACGTCCGCCTCTTTGACCGGCGCCGTCTGTAAGGAGTGCTTCCTTCCCAGCGCTATCCGTCTCAGAACTGTCCGTCCCGGCGTTTTCTGGACCGACATGGCCCGCCGTCCATCGATCATCTGTCTTCTCTTTCAGTTGCTGCAACAACGCCGCCGCCTCGGTCCAACGCTCCTTATTCAACAACCCCTCCCGCTCCCGGGCGCTCCGCTCGCTTGACCGGCGCCCCTCCGGAGCAACCCAGACAAGGGCCTGTACATAAAGCCCCGGTTCCCTTGCTTCCAAGGCCTTCAAAAAATCGCGCAGTTTTCGATAATCCCCGTCGATCATCACCGTAAAAGCGCGCCGGCGCAGCCGCCTCGTCTCACCATGGCCATCGGCGGCCATCCCGTCACCGCTCACCCTCCGGATCGTCACATGGGACGCCTCTGCCGCCTTGGCGATCGCCGACACCAGGCTGGCCCCGTCTGATCCATTGGCCAAAACCTTCAACGAATCCGCGCCGATAGGGGAACGGATTTTCTCAGCCGCCGCTTTCGCCTCGTCGGACCGAAACCGTTCTGCCATTGCCTTGGCTGTATGCAACCGTTCCGCATTCGTCTGATACCGACCCCACAGGGGTTCAAAGAGAAGCGTGTAGGCAACGGCAGCCAGCGCCGTCACTGTCGCCATGCGCAAAAGGATCTGCTCACGGCGGGTTCTGGCGACAAACCAGTCAAGGAGGACCTCCATGGTTTAGGCCTCCCTTCCCGGCTCCGCCGTTTGGGGAAAGGGGCACAACGTTCGGAAGGGGCGCCGCATCAGGCACTCGGCACAAGAGCCGGAATCGAACGTCACCACCCGCTCCATAGGCGCCCTCAAGCAAGGAGATCTCAGAAAAACCGGCTCTTCCTTTGAGCCCGTCCATAAATTCGCTGACAGTGTAGAGCCGGTTGCTCTCACCTTCCAGGATCACGGCGCCCCTTTCTCCCCCTTCCATCAACATCGCCGTCAAATGCAAAGGCTCTTCCGGGAAGGCGCCCTCTAGGCCGGACAGGCGTTTCGACCAAGACGGTTTCTCCCACAGCATGGCCGTCAAAAAGGCCGCTTCCTTCCCGGCAAGCCCGTTTTCCTCGCCCTTCGCTTGCTCTATCGCCAAGTTCGCTTGCAGATCGACAGCCGCCTTTTCCGCGGCGTCGGCTTTGTCAATCAAATCGTCCACACACTTTACTGCCCCCATGTAGAGGACGGCGCCTGCCAGCATCCACAGGGCCATTGACAAAATGATCCGCCGGAGCAGCCCCCTGCGGTTCAGCCGCAGCGCGCCGGGCAACAGGTTTATCGACGCCATAACAAGGCGCTCCCTCCCCCTGGGCCGTTAAAATCCGGACAGCGTGACGGTGACTTTACCCTCCACAATCGCGAAGGTCGCCGACAAATCGTCCCCTCCGGGCAGGCGATCCGGTCCATAGGACACCATCCGCGCCGTCGACGGCGCTGTCCAGAGGTTCTTGGGCTCATACAGGTAAGGCGTTCCCCAGGGATCCTTCCAGATATTCGAACCGCCTGGCGAAAGGGAGGCGAAATCCTTATCCAGCAGATTGGCGTACTGCAGATCGACAGCCGCCGGCAGCTTCCCCTGGTCGATGAAGTAATGGCGGACCGCCATTTCGACGGCGCGAACGTCATTGAGAGCTGAAGAAATCTTGGCTTTTTCCGGCGCAGCCGACAACCTCGGAACAAACAACAGCGTCATCAGACCAATGAGGGCCAACACCATCATCACTTCCAGAAGCGTAAAGCCCCCTTGACGCTTCTGGATCCGACGGGGCGCCATTACCGGGCGCGTTCCCGCTCGTCTGTGCGGAAGGTCTAGCCGGAAGGACACATCTGGCGGGCGCAACAGGCGCAGCTGGTTCAAAACAGGCTCCCGGCGCCCGAACTTTGGGCAGTTTCGCACCTTTCCCTTTCTCCCCCCTTTTTCCGTCGGTCAATCTACGGTCTTTCTTTCCGCTGTAAGCCCTGTCTGTCCACTCCGGCTAGAGCGGCCGGTCGATGGCCGCAAAGAGCGGCATGAGCAGTGACAAGGCCAAAAAGCCGACAACCCCCGCCACCAGAACCAACAACGCCGGTTCCAGCAGCACCGTCAGCCCTGTCACTGCGCCGTCGACGTCGGCGTCAAAATAGTCGGCCCCTTTCTCCAGGAGCACATCCAAGGCGCCGCTTTCCTCGCCAATATAGACCAGGTGGACGAACTCCGGCGGAAAGAGATCTGATTGCTCCATCCTTTGGTGCAGGGAATGACCTTGACCGACACCGCTGCGCACCCTTCGTACGGCTGCGGCCAGACTTCGATAGAGAGCCAGCTTTTCCACGATCACCAGCGCCTGCACGATGGGGACGCCGCTCCCGATCAGAATGCTCAGACTCCGGCTGATCCGCGAAATGGCGGCGCGGTGGATGACGCCGCCCAGGAGTGGGAATTTGAAGAGCGCCTTCTCCAGCGGTATGCGCAAAAGATCGGATCGAATACGCCGGCGAATCCCATAGAGACCCAGCGCCCCGAGGGGGATGAGCCACAACCCCCATTCCTGAATGAGCCCTGCCAGCGTGACGACAAAGCGGGTGATCGCCGGCAACTCGACACCCAGGCTGTACAACAACTGAGTATAGGCGGGGATGACATAGAATAGAAAAAACAGTGTCGACCCGCCGGCTGTCAGCAGAACCAGCGCTGGGTACAACAAGGCCGACCGGATCTTTCGCATCAATGTCGATTCCTTTTCATAGTGATCGGCGAGCCGGTGGAGGACCTGATCTAAAACGCCCGCCATCTCACCCATTTCGACAAGGCGGATAAACAACTCGGGAAAAACATGGCGCTGCTGCTCCAAGACGCTGATCAGCGTCTGTCCCTGGGCGACAGAAACGCTGATCCGCTGGGCCGCCCCTTTGAGCGCCGGCGGCGTCAGTCGTCTCGAAGCCATGGACAAAGCCGCGACCAAGGGGATGCCGGCGTCGACCAGCGCAGCCATCTGCCGGCAAAACCGCGCCAAATCGCGGGCGTCCACAGGCCGCGACCACCTCAACGACGCAGCGGCCAGGAAAGACCCCGCCGCCAACCGCCATCGCTCCTCTTGGCGGCGCAGGTCGATGACAAAGCGACCCGACGCTTGCAAATCCTGGAGGGCTGACTTTTCCGAGGATGCCTGCAACAGACCGACCTCGACATTCCCCGCCCGATCCCGCACCTTGTAGGCAAAAACCGGCATCGGTTATCCGTCCATCCGAAAGGCGACCCGCATGATCTCCTGCACCGTCGTCTCTCCCTGGATCGCCTTGTCCATCCCGTCGGCGACGATCCCCGCCATGCCCTCTTCGATGGCTTTGGCGCGGATCGTGTCGGCGCTGGCCTTGGCCATGATCAACTCGCGCAGGCTCGAACGGAGGATCATCACCTCATGGATGGCCAGACGCCCGTCAAAACCCGTTTGGTTGCAGCGGCTGCAGCCGGCACCCCTGTACAGGATGTCGGCGTGTCTGCTCCCGCTCGCCAAAAAGATACGCTCCGGCGATGATCGCGGCGGATGGTAGCTCGCCTTGCAGGACCGGCAGATCCGCCGGACCAACCGCTGGGCCACGATGCCGGAAACGGCAGAGGCGACGAGAAAGGGCTCCACCCCCATGTCGATCAGCCGTCCGACCGCGCCGGCAGCATCGCCTGTATGCAGCGTCGAAAACACAAGATGGCCCGTTGTTGCCGCTTTCACAGCGATATTGGCCGTCTCTGTGTCTCGAATCTCCCCAATCAGGATCACATCGGGGTCTTGGCGCAGGATCGCCCGCAAGCCGCCCGTAAAATCGATGCCCGCTTTGGCGTTGACCGGCACCTGGTTGATCCCGCTGAGGATGTATTCCACGGGATCCTCAATCGTGATAATGTTTTTTTCGGGGCTCTTGATGGCGTTCACTGTCGCATAGAGCGTCGTTGTCTTCCCCGCTCCAGTGGGGCCGGTCACCAGGATCATGCCGTCGGTGTTGCGCATCAGCCCCTGAAAGGTCTCGAGGGCGCCTTGTTGGAATCCCAACTCATCCAGTTGCAGGGGAGTCTGTTTCTTGTCCAGCAGCCGGAGGGCGCACTTTTCCCCGAACAGGGTCGGCAATGTAGAGACACGCAGGTCGATCTGCTTGTCCGGTAAAGTGACCTGTATCCGGCCATCCTGGGCGATGCGCCGCTGAGCGATATCCATGCGGGCGAGCACCTTGATCCGGGAGACCACCTGCCCGTGGAGCCCCTTGGGCAGCACCTGCTCATCACGGAGCAAACCGTCGACGCGAAAACGGACCACACTCTGCGTCTCCAACGCGTCAATATGGATATCGGTGGCCCGTACACGGGCCGCCCGGGCGATCATATCCTCCACCATTTCGACGACAGAAGGCGGATCGCCGCTCCAGCTTTGACCGTCTCTGTCGCCCAAGGCCGGATCGGCGCTCTTCGATGCAAAGATCACATCCTTCATGACGCCTCGGTGGTCCGGTTCCGACGCCGAGCGCCAGGGCGTGGCGACGCTTGGACGCACATTGGAGATAAATGTCATGCTTTTTCCCCTCCTGCTCCCCATATCCCCGAACGGCTCTTTTACCTACCTTAATATTTGCATTTCTACCTAAATTTGAAAAATCCTGTAAATTATTTTGATTTAAAATAAGAAAACCCCGCTTTATCAGCAGGGTTGCTATCATAAGAACATTTGTTCGTAAACGCCGGATAGGTTTCGTCAAAAAAACCAATCGTTCAACCGCTTTGCACCGCACTTCCCCGTGCGCGCCCCACCACGCCTCGCCGTCACTCTTCTTCGGGCGCCCGCAAGGCGAGACCGGTGACAACGGCCATATCGGGCGTCATCCGTTCGAGACAATCCGGTTTGATTTGCGCCACCAGGCTTGTCTGCATGTCCAAAACCGAGACGGGGAGCTTGAACTCCTGCGAAAAGTAGGTCTCAATCCCCCGCAGACGGGAGAGGCCGCCGCAGAGCACCAGATGGGCGAAGCTGTTGTCCCGGTATTGCAGGTTGTAAAAATCGAGAGACCGGCGGACCTCTACAATCAATTCGGAAAGAAAGGATTGCAGGAGAATCTGCATCTCCGCGTTCTGCCCGTCCATCCACCCTGCCGGCGCTTCATCCATCGTCACCGCGCCGGCGCTCGCCGAGGCATCCTCTGCGACAAGCCCTCCCAGCCTTTCCGTTTCGGCTGCTTGCGACGTGACAGCCGTCTCCGCCAGCATCTGCCGCAACGTCGCCGCTTCGACGGGAAAGATCTCGCGCAGATTTTCCTCCAGACGGGCGGCGCCCAACTGGATGTAGCGGATGAACTGCACCCGACCCTCCCGGAACACGGTCAGGGTGGAACGGTCATCGCCGATATCGAGGCAGCCATAGGTGCGGAGGTCATTCTCTCGCATCGCATTGAGGAGACGGCTGAGGGCAAAGGAGGCCGTCTCGACGGCGGTGACCGTCACCCCCGCCCCTTGGAGGCATTCGAAGTGCCGGACAACCTCCTCCTTCGGCAAGGCCACCAACAGCAGTTGGGCCATGGGGTCGCCTTCCACCTCAATGACGCCCTGATTCAGATAGTCATAGACGTAATCATCCGCCGAAAGGGGCACATACTTCTCCAATTCCCAGCGCAGCGATGCTCGCAATTCCGCCTCAGGCATATGAGGCATGCGGACCTGGCGCGAGATCAAATTGCGCGACGGAAAGGTCAGCACCGCCCGTTTGACTCTTTTTCGCACGCCGGCTAGGCATTTCTCGATCGCAGCCTCCAGCGCCTGCCAGTAGGCCTCTGTGGTCATGTCCCCCGCCGGCGGCGCAAAGGGCTGTTGTGTCGCCGCCACGATCTCGAAACGCCGGTTGCGCCGGGATACCTCGACCATGCGCACCGCCGCGCCGGCGATCTCAATGCCCAGGGTGTTGATCGGTCCAAACATCTTCCTCACCTACCCTATTCCTAAAAAGGCGTTCACTCAACAGCGCCGTTAGCCCGACGCGCCGGCCCCCCCCTGCTGCGGCGGGCGCAACGGAATCGGGGAAAGAACAGGCGCTGCGCCTCCCTTCGACGCGTTGGGGGTCAGGCTCGGCAGGAAGGGGAATCCGGGAATGTTCGGAAGGCTCGGGATGGATGGAATCGACGGCAACGTTGACTCTCCGGAAGCCTTCGGCTTCGCGCCTGAACCCATTCCCGAACCGGCTCCCGGACCGATTGCCGGCCAGGTTCCCTGAGTGGTCGCCCCATTCTGCCATTGAGACGCCGGTATGTCACCGATATCATGCAGCCAGGGGTTGGTGTCATCCCAGACATGGGGTTCAAAGGGGTTGGGGCGACCCAGCCGGTATTGCTCCAGATCGACCGCATCAGGGCTTCCGCCCAGCCCGACCTCGAAAAAGGAGACCGTGAAAGCCGCATTGAGGATGGTCGTCTTCGGCTTGTTCTTTGAATCGGGCGGATAGGCGGCCCTGGGCAGCCGGGTGGTCACATTGCCCACGCTTTTTTGTTGCACATCCACATCGCCGGAAGGGGTCTTTGAAAAGGTGGTTACGACAACGTCGATCAATTCCAGAAGCACGTTCACCGAGTCTTTCTTTCCGTCACTGCCCTTGTCTTTGCTTTTCGTCTCTTTTTCCTTTTCCCGGTTCTCCCAGGTGAAGGCAAAATTGCGCACCAGCGCGCCGCCGCGCAGGTTCTCTAACCGCGCCGAAAAATCAACCAAGGCGTCGAAGGTGCCTTCCACAACCATACTCACCGGCGTTTCGGCCACCAATTTTCCATTTGAATCGGGGCGTTCCAATTTGGACTTGGGAACGAAATACTTGACACTCACGTTTGCTGCCTTGGCCGCTTCGCCGACGAGCACGGCCATGGAACCGGTGGACAGTTCCGAGGGGTAGGCGCGAAAGAGTTGGCTGTTCCGAGTCCGGCTGTCGGCCAGTTGTTGTTCCAGTTGCGAAAGGTTTGCGATCCGCACCTTCGCCGACTCCAGCTTCTGTTTGGATGCAGGAAGCTCGTTCGAAAGGACCGTAAACTCGTCAAGCTGGCCCTCCAGCACAAAGATGTACAGGCTGGCGCTGACAACAGTGGCGCCGAAAATGCTCAAAAGCACCTTTTCCCGCTGGGTCCGCGCCGACCACCAACTGGCCTCGCCTTGACTGGTATGGGGAAACAACTGGCGCGATTGGTTCTTGAACCAAGCCACCAGGGACGACGCGCCCCCCTGGCTCGCTTTGAAGGAAAACCACCTGGAAAAGCGGGGGAATTTCGGCCCTTTCATCGCCGTTCACCCCCTTGGGCGCCGCTTTTTTTCGTCCCGTCCTTGCCGTTCGAATCCACCGGAACGACCTGCAACTCCGGCGGGATCGGCGCCAACAGGGCCTGCACCTTGAAGCGGGTCACCCACTTGAAATCGACATTTTTATCGCGGGCATCGATCAGTTCGACACTGGAAAAGTACGGGAAGGTGCGCAGTTTCAGGACAAAAACGCCAACCTGCTCAAAGGCCACCGTTTCCCCTTCGATCTCAAGCACCGTTTTCGCCGGGTCGATTGTATTTAATGTAACCGTGGCCAGCCAGAGGCCGTCGGGCGTTACCCCTGTCACCTCGTTGAAAACCTTTGACCAGGGCACGCGGGCGCTCTGGAGTTGATTCAACAATTCGGCCTTCTTCCGGTTGTCATTGATTTCTTTTTCAATGGCCTCCACCCGCCTGAGTTCGGGCTGAAGGGCAGCCATTTCCGCCGCAACGCGCTCGCCTTCTTTTTGGGATAGGTAAATCTTCGCCAGAAAAAAACCGTATCCGGCTAAACAAGCGAGCACGACCACGGTGACACCGCTGCGAATCAGCAAGGACCGCCTGTCCAGTTTTTTGGGGCGCAATTCGATAGGAAGTAGGTTGATCGACTGCACAATCGATGTCGCTCCTTAGCCGTGTTCTATTCGAAATCAAAAACAAGATGTGTCAAAGGATTAAGAAGCGACGTTTCATAAGGTTCGCTACTCCAAAAAGCGGCGAATGATCTCGCTCCATCGGCTGTCCAATAACAGAAAGACCGCGAAGTAACCGATCGCTAAGAAAGGACCGAAAGGCACCTCGGTCTTGCGCGTCCATTTCCCCGCGACCATGCCGGCGATGCCGGCGATGCTGCCGATCAGCGCGGCCAATGTCAGCGCCCACAGCGCGCCGGGCCAACCGAGCATCAGCCCGAAGACAAAGGCAAACTTCACATCGCCCAGCCCGAGTCCACCGTTGCTAAACCAGAAAACAGCGAAAAGCATCGCTGCGCCGAAAACTGCGCCCAGAAGACTGTTGAGGATGAGGTGGACATCGCCGCCGGTCCCAGAGACCTTCCAGCCCAGCCAAAGGGCGATGAATGGGAGCGCAGCCAACAACAGGATGTTGGGAATGATCTTGTGTTCGATGTCGATGCCGGCGATGACGATCAGGAAGGCGGCAAGAACAGACGCCGCCGCCCAGTCGAGCGACAGGCCGCCGTAAAAGGCGGATAATGCCGCAAAGGCGAGGCCGGTGAAACCCTCCACCAGGGGATACTGCCACGATACGTCTGCCCCGCAACCGCGGCACCTTCCCCGTTGCAGCAGGTAGCTGGCGATGGGAATAAGCTCTGCGGGCGACAGAAGCCGCCCGCAGGACACACAATGGGAACGGGGGAAAAGGATCGACTCGCCTCGCGGAATGCGACAGATGCACACATTCAGGAAGGAGCCGAGGATAGCGCCGAAAAAAAAGGCGACGCCGATGTCAAACATCGTGTCCACTAGAATCCATTGTAGGAAGTCGCCAACGCGTTGTTGTTTGCCGGGTCAACATAAATGATCATTTGAAAGTTCGTCCGGTTTGCAGCAGTCGCTACAGCCGCTGACGTGTTGGTGCAGCCGATTGTAATCCCGGTCGTTGGGCTACCGCTAACCGCGGGAGTAAAGCCTGTCGTCGCAGGAAGGGAAGCGGTATAGGCATAGGCGTTTGTTCCCCACGGGTCGATTGTATCGGTAATCTCCCGGTCCAGATACCGCCCGTTCATCAGTACTTTATCCGTGCTGATTTGAGTAGCGGTCGGCAAGGTATTGTTATGTTCAATATAGTAGGAGCGAATCGCCGTCTCAAAAGCCTTGAAATCATTACGCACGCCGGCAGCCCGCGCGCGGTCTGTCGTGTTCCCCAACCGGGGCACCAACACCGCAAAGAGCACGCCGATGATCGCCACGACAATCATCAGTTCGATCAACGAGAAACCCTTTTGCTCCCTCGCTTGCTTCATCTTTTTCTGCCAAAATTCCAGCATGATGATTCCTCCTTTGTTTTTGCAGTCAACGTTGCTTTATCCTTTTGAAAAACTATGGTGACACGCCTGGTCTTCTCCGTTCATTTTGCGCCGACGCTGCTGATCACCTCGAAGATAGGCAACAACATGGCGATGACCAGCATAGCGACCATCCCCCCCAGAACGACGAGCATGATGGGTTCAATGACGGTGGACAGGCGGCTGACAAGTCCGTTGACCTCCATCTCATAGTAATCGGAGACCTTTTCCAACATGACGTCCAATGCGCCGGTCTCTTCTCCGACGGCTACCATCTGCACCACCATGGGCGGGAAGATGCCAGTCTTGCGCAGCGGGTCAGCCAGGCCCTGGCCCTTGCGGATGCTTTCCCGGGTATTCATCACCCCCTCCGATACGGCCTGATTGCCCGCCGTCTTTTCAACGACCTCCAGCGCCTGCAGCATGGGGACGCCGCTGCGGATCAGCGTGCCCAGGGTGCGGCAGAAGCGCGCCACAGATACCTTGAGCAGCATATCGCCAAAGATGGGGATTTTGAGCGTGTACCGGTCCAGCAGCAGGCGCATCTGCGGCGTTTTGCGCAACTCGCCGAAAATAAGGTAGAGCGCCAGCGCCGCCAACAGGGCCGTCCACCAGTACCCTTTCACCCACTCCGAGAGGTCGAGGACCCGTTTCGTCAACGCCGGCAGTTCCGCGCCGAGGCTGCCCAGGGCGCTGGTGAAACGGGGGATGACAAAGCCGAGAATGAAAGTGACCGCCAGGATCCCGATGGAAAAGACAACAGCCGGATAGGTGAGCGCCGATTTGACCTTGCTTCTCGTCTCGCTGTCTTTTTCAAAGTGAGTGGCCAGCCGTTGCAGCACCTCCTCCAGCACCCCGCCCAGTTCGCCCGCCTCGATCATGTGGACAAACATCTCCGGAAAGACATTGGGGTGAAGGCCCACCGCCTGGGAGAGGTTGTACCCGCGCTGCAGATCGGCAGCGACACGGAGCAGCGCTTGCCGCAAGGCGGGGTGTTCCGTTTGTTGGGTCAATATGGATAAGGAGCTGTGAATGGGAACACCAGCATTTACCAAGGTAGAAAGTTGCCGGCAAAAGACAGCCAAAACCTTGGCCGGCGTCTTCCGGCGAAAGACGGAAAAGGCGGATCCGGCTGCATCACCTGCGCCGGCGGATTTCGCCGCTCCACCCTTCTCCTCTCTCACCTCAACGACAAACAGTCCCTGTTCTCGCAATGTCAAGGCGACCGACTTCTCTGATTCTTCCTGAATCGTGCCTTCCCGCACCGTTCCCCGACTATCGCGCGCTCGATACCGGTATGTAGCCATGTTGTTCCACCTCAGCGTCGGGGGTTCACAGGAGACCCACGGAAAATGGGCCTCAAATCCTATTGACAGATATCACCTGTGTAAATTCATTTTAAATCCATCGGTCTCTTTTTGCAAAGTGATTTTTTACCAATTACACGAATTTTAATGAATCTTAAACCAAACCTTCGACACCATGGTCAATACATATCCATCATATACCGCATCAAGGCATCGGGATCGGCGGACTTCTTCACCGCTTCCTCCCGGGAAACGAGTCCTTTGGTCACGAGATGCTTCAAGGCCATATGCATGGTCTGCATGCCCAGCTTGCCGCCTGTCTGTATGGCCGTAGCGATCTGGTGGGTCTTGCCCTCGCGGATCAGGTTGCGGATAGCGGTCGTGCAGACCATGATCTCCTGCGCCACGACCCGTCCCTTTCCGTCGGCGCGAGGCAGCAGTTGCTGGCATACGACCCCTTGCAGCACCGTCGCCAGTTGGATGCGGATCTGCGCCTGCTGGCCCACATCAAACACGTCGATGATCCGGTCGATCGTCTGGGAGACATCGTTGGTGTGCAGTGTGGCCATGACCAGGTGGCCCGTCTCGGCGGCGGTGATGGCTGTGGCGATCGTCTCCAGGTCGCGCATCTCGCCGACGAGGATCACATCGGGATCCTCCCGCATGGCCGCCCGCACCGCGCCGGCAAAGGAGGTCGAGTCGAGCCCGATTTCCCGCTGGTTGACGATGCTCTTGTTGTGGCGGTGCAGAAATTCGATGGGATCCTCCAGGGTGATGATATGTTCGGCGCGCTCCTCATTGATCAGATCGATCATGGCGGCCAGTGTCGTCGACTTGCCGCTGCCGGTGGGACCGGTGACCAGCACGAGCCCGTTGGGACGGCGGGCCAGGTTGGCCAGCACCTCCGGCAGGCCCAATTCCCGAAAGGAGGGGGGCTTGAGCGGGATGATCCGCAACACCATGGCGGCGCTGCCCCGCTGGCGGAAGACGTTGACCCGGAATCGCCCGATCGTCGGCACGGCGTAGGAGAGGTCCGCCTCACCCTTCTGCTCGAACTGGGCGAGTTGCTTTTCATTGAGGACCTGGCGGACCAATGCGTCCGTGTCCGGCGGCATCAAGGGGCGCAACCAGCCGCTGTCGATGGGCGCGCCCAGTTCCTGGAGCAGCGTCAGTTTGCCGTTGATCCGGAAGGAGGGCATCCGGCCGACGGTGAGATGTACGTCAGAGGCGCCTTTGGCGGCGGCAAGCGCCAGGATATCGTTGATCTGCATGGATGACCCGCTCCCCGCTATTCATTGACATCAGCCACACGCAGGATCTCCTGGACCGTTGTCTGCCCCTGCAGCACCTTGCTCATCCCGTCCTGGCTGATCGGGATCATCCCGTCCCGCACAGCTTGGGCGGCGATGGCGTCGGCAGAGGCCCGCTCCAGGATCAGCTTGCGCTGCGCCGGTGTGATGGTCAGGACCTCGTGGATGGCAACCCGTTTCCGGTAGCCTGTGTTGTTGCAGGCGACACAACCGCGCCCTTGGTAGAGGGTCAGCGGGGCGTCATCGGGCACGTCGAGATAGATCCGTTCCGGCGAACCCGGCGCAGGCGTGTAGGCCCGCTTGCAGTTGGCGCAGACGCGCCGCACCAGCCGCTGGGCCACAACCCCCACGAGGGAAGAGGCGACCAAAAAGGGCTCGACGCCCATATCGATCAGCCGGTTGACGGAACCGGCCGCGTCATTTGTATGTAAGGTTGAAAAGACAAGGTGTCCTGTCGTCGCCGCCCGGACGCCGATCTCCGCCGTCTCCCGATCACGAATCTCCCCGACGAGGATCACATCGGGGTCCTGGCGGAGGATGGACCGGAGGCCGCTGGCAAAATCGAGGCCGGCCCGCAGGTTGACCTGCACCTGGTTGACGCCATCAAGGACATACTCGACGGGATCCTCGATGGTGACGATGTTTTTCTCAGGTGAATTGATCTCGTTGATCGACGCGTAGAGGGTCGTCGTTTTTCCCGACCCGGTGGGGCCTGTGATCAGGACCATGCCGTAGGGGGTGCGGACCAGTTTCTCATACCGTCGGAGCGTCTCATTTTGGAAACCCAACTGGCGCAGATCGAAGAGCACATTGCTCTTGTCGAGCAGGCGAATGACGCATTTTTCCCCATGGATGGCCGGCAGCGTGGAGACGCGCAGGTCGATCATCTTGTCGCCCAACCGGGTCTGAATCCGCCCATCCTGGGGAAGCCGTTTTTCGGCGATGTTCATCTTTGCCAACAGCTTGATCCGCGACAGCAGGGCCGCGTGGGAAGCCTTCGGCAGTGCCAGCACATCGCGGAGGAGGCCGTCACAGCGGTAGCGAACGCGAACAGCGCTCTCCTGGGGCTCGATGTGGATATCGCTGGCGCTCTCCTTGGCCCCCTGTTGCAGGATCGTGTTGACCACCCGGACAATGGGCGCATCGTCGACAGCCGTCATCCGTTCCAGTTCAGACAGGTCGATGATGGCGCTTTCCTCTTCGACGCGGTTGGCTTCGACCTCCAAGCGCCGGATGTCCGCTTCCTGGTCCTCATTCAACCCGAAGATCTTTTCAAAGACCTGATCCATCTCTTCCTCAGAGGCGATGGCCTGGTCGATCTCCAGGCTGGTGGCCAGTTTGATGTCATCGAGGGCCAGCAGGTTCAAGGGGTCGGCCATGGCCACGGTCAGCCGGTTTCCGACGCGCTTGACCGGCAAGCACTTGTGGCGCCGGCAGAGGTTCTCCGGAAGCAGCTTCAACACATCTGGGTTAAGTTGATAATGGAGCAGGGAGATGGTCGGAATCCCCAATTGAAATTCCAAGACCTCATTGATCATCTGGGTGGTTACAAAACCGAGGCGAACCAAGGCCTGCCCCAGGCGATCCCCTTTGTGCCGCTGCTCTTCCAGCGCCTGTTGGAGCTGCTCCTCTGTGATCAGGTGGTATTCAAGTAACAGGTCGCCTAACTTTCGTCGGATCGCCGCTGCCGCCATAACTGCCTCCTCCATTGCGCGACCTTCGCCGTCTCGCTCCTCTGGCGTCTATTCCGCTTCCGTCATTTCATGGATCACAGCGAGCGCCAGAGAGAGAGGGATATCGGCGCGCACGAGTGATTGCCCGATCGCCGCCGGCACGATGAAGGTCACCTGATCGTCTTGGTTCTTCTTGTCCATGGCCAGGGCCTTTCGCCATTCCTCGGCGGAAAAGGCGGGAAACCGGACGGGCAGATCGGCGGCCTGGACGAGGCGGCGCACTCGATCGGTCACCGTCTCCGGCAGGCCTAAAACCGTCTGGGCCAAGCGGCAGGCGGCGATCAACCCGACAGCGACCGCCTCGCCGTGGCGGTAGGTCTGATAATGGGTGAGCGTCTCCAGGGCATGGCCGAAGGTGTGGCCGAGGTTTAATATGGCCCGTATCCCCGCCTCCCGTTCGTCCTGTTCGACGACGCCGGCTTTCGCCCGGCAACAGGCGGCGACGACGCGCCGGAGCGCCGCCGCGTCAAGGCGCAGCACATCGGCGCCAGCCGTTTCGAGGAAGGCAAACAAGTCCGGGTCTCCCAAGAGGGCCGTCTTGATCACCTCGCCATAGCCGGCGCGCACCTCTCGGACGGGAAGCGTCGAGAGGGTGTCCGTATCGATAATCACCCGCTTGGGTTGATAAAAAGCGCCGATCAGGTTTTTGCCGTCCCGGTGGTTGACACCCACCTTGCCGCCCACACTCGAATCGACCTGGGAGAGCAGCGTCGTCGGTACCTGAACAAAGTCGATGCCTCGCATATAGGTGGCCGCCAGAAATCCGGCCACATCGCCCACGATGCCGCCGCCGAGGGCGATGATGGCGGATGTGCGATTCAACCGCGCTGCCACGCAGGCGTCATACAAGGACGCTACGGTTTCGATGCGCTTGTGCGTCTCCCCGTCAGGGATCTCCGTTATGGCGACAGAAAAGCCGGCCTCTTCCAGGGACCGGCGCAAGGGAGCACCCCAATGATGATTGACGATCCCATTTGTGACGATCAGGACTTTTTTTCCCCGCAGGACTCCTGTCAGCCCTTGGCCGGCTTGCGTGAGCAAACCGGAACCGATGTCGATGGGATAGGCGCGATCGCCGAGGCCCACCTCCACTTGGGTGATCCTTTCCATCAGAGCGCTCCTCCTCCCTCGCCGCTTTCTTCTCCCACTGTCCAATCCTCTCCCCGCTCATTCGCCCGCTCGCGCAGGTACGCGAGGATCGCCTCGACAATCTCCGGCACAGACCGTTCCGAGGTGTCTACGGTCACATCGGCGCAACTGTAATAGGGGGTTCGCCTGGCCATCATCTCCCCAATGTCTTCGACGGTGATGTCCCTTTTGATCAGGGGCCGGTGGCTGCGGCGGACCACCCTCGACCAGATCACCTCCGGCGTCGCCTCCAAACCGATGAGCACACCGCTGGAACGCAAGGCCGCCACATTTTCCGGCTTAAGCACGATCCCGCCGCCTGTTGCTACGACGACCCTTTCCATGGCGGCCATTCGCCTCGCCGTCAGCGTCTCCTCTGAGCGAAAGCGCACCTCACCGTATTGGTCGAAGATCTGGGCGATGGTCATCCCTGTCACCTGTTCCACTTCCACATCGGTGTCCACGTACCGGTAGCCCAAGCGGGCGGCCAGTCGGCGACCCACCGTGGATTTGCCCGTACCCATGAAGCCGATGAGCACGATGTTTTGTTTCTGCTGTCTCTCCATCTTTCGACACCCCATCTCCACCGGTCAGAACCGCAGCGCCTGTTCGCGCATCTCATCGACACGCCGGCGCACCTGCTCGATCGTGTCACCGCCAGTCGTCTCCAGCAGGCTGTCGGCGATGACATGAGCCAGGATGGCTTCGGCCACGACAGCCGCCGCCGGAACGGCGCAGGCGTCAGAGCGCTCCACCGACGCCGCCACAGGCTGGCGGCTGTCGATATCGACGGTCATCAAGGGCTTGTATAAGGTGGGAATCGGTTTCATGGCGATGCGCACAATGACAGGAGCGCCATTGCTGATCCCGCCCTCGATCCCGCCGGCGCGGTTGGTCGCCCGCCCATAGCCGGTTTTATCGTCATGGTGAATCTCGTCATGGACCCGCGATCCGGGGCGCAACGCCGCAGCAAAACCGAGGCCAATCTCGACGCCTTTGATGGCCTGCAGGCTCATCATGGCGCCGGCGATGCGGGCGTCGAGGCGCCGATCCCCCTGAACATGACTGCCGACGCCGACAGGCATGCCCAGGACAGCCAGTTCTATGACACCGCCCAGGCTGTCGCCGGCCCCTTTGGCCGCATCGATGGCGGCGATCATCGCCTGTTCCAAGGCGGCGTCGATGCAGCGAACGCTGGATCGCTCGGCCCGGACGGCTGCATCGGCCCATTCCCTTTCGGTCCGGTCGACCGGTTCGCCGGTCGCCGCCGCGCCGCCGATGGCCGTCACATGGGAACAGATCCGGATTCCCAACTCATCCAAAAACCGGCGGGCGACGGCGCCGGCGGCGACACGCGCCGCCGTCTCGCGGGCGCTGGAGCGCTCCAGGATATTGCGGATATCCCGTTGATCATATTTGATGGCGCCGGCCAAGTCGGCATGACCGGGACGGGGCTGGGTCACCCGTCGTTGCGCCACATCCGCCTCTTCCCCGGCGGCCATGATGGCCGACCAGTTCTTCCAATCGCGGTTCTCGATCTGCAAGCAGATGGGGCTTCCCAAGGTTCGTCCGCCCCGGATCCCCGAAAGGATGGCCGCGCGGTCTTTTTCAATGACCATGCGGCCTCCTCGGCCGTGTCCCATCTGCCGCCGGGCCAAATGCGCGTCAATATCCTCGGCCTTGAGGGGAAGACCGGCCACCATGCCCTCGACAATCACCGTCAACGCCGGCCCATGGGATTCGCCAGCCGTCAAATAACGCAACGCCGCCATATGTCAAAAATCCCTTCTTTAATTCGAATCTGCCAATGGATACTACCCGAATGCGTGAAGATTCCACATTTCTCGTATCTTTTCCTGCTCTCTTCGGGCCAGACTAGGAGGAGCCTGATTCCTTAATTTCCTCGAACAGCCAACAAGGCGTCAGCCATCACCGGCGTTGGCGCTTCCAGGCCAGTCCAAAGGCGGAAGGCGGCGGCTCCCTGGTGAAGCAGCATGGGCAGACCGTTTTGGCAGCGGCAGCCCAGAGAACGGGCTACGGCCAGCAGTTCCGTTTCTGGCGGGTTGTACACGAGATCACAGACAAAAGGGCCAGGGGCGAGCCATTGTTGCGGCGGGATCGGGTAGGCGATGTGGCTCTCTTCCTTCACCATCCCCGATGAGGTGGCGTTGACGATCAGATCGGCCTTCTTGGCGCTATCGCGCAGGAAGTCCGGCTCCCACTCGCCGGAGCGCAGTGTCACCCCATCGGCGCCCCACTGGCGGAGGGATTGCAACAAGGCTTCCGCCTTGTCCCGCCTTCGATTGACAACCGTGAGGGAGCGAACACCGCCGTCAAGCAAGGCAAAGGCGACAGCCCGGGCCGCGCCGCCGGCGCCCAACAGCATAACCGATGCGCCGGCGACAGAAAAATTGTCCTGCTGCAACCCGCGCAAAAAACCGGTTCCGTCCGTATTGTACCCCTTCGTTTTTCCATCTTCGGAGATGACGATGGTATTGACGGCGCCCAATCGTTGCGCCGATGGATCGACCGCATCGAGCCATCGAATCGCCTGCTCTTTATGGGGAACCGTCACATTGGCCCCCCGGAATCCCAGCGCCGCCAATCCTGCGATCCCTGCGCCAAGGTCTTCCGGCTTGACCCCAAGGGCGGCGTACCGCCAGTTCAGTCCCAGCCGTTCAAAGGCGGCATTGTGCATCGCCGGTGAAAAGGAATGCTTCACCGGATAGCCCAGCAGCGCAACCCACTGTGTATGACCGTCAATGGCGCCAACGTTCGGGCGATTCATTCGTCATTCCTCCTATCTCCCAGTATCGCTGTCATGTCGCCAGCGCATCGTAAAGCGGCACAGACTGCCGTGTCAGCGCAAGCCTGCGCTCAGGGTCGTCGATCTTCGCCGGTCACTCCAGCGAGAGTAGGGGCATGAGCCCCACCGGAAATGGTTATCGTAGACATGAGACTTCAATGATAGAAAGGAGGCGCTTCTCCATGGATAAACGGATGCCCTTCGCCAACCTGAGCGAAGACCAGTTGCAAGCGCTGTACAAGGCCGAACAGCAGATCAACGCCCAGTTGGCTGGCAATGACGAGATCATCGTTCTCGCCTATAAAAACGAAAAGCCCCGGTAAAGACAAGAAGGGTCGACCGTTACGGTTGACCCTCCTTTGTTTTTAACGAAAAAACGCTGGCGCTATCGGTGGGGCTGGCGCTCCCGGAGGACGAGGCGCTCCAGTCGGCGGACGAGACGGGTGCCAAGAAACTCCCGGCGGCTGATCGGATTGACCAGAATGGTGTGCAGGCCTGACCGGTTGCCGCCGAGGACGTCGGTGAACACCTGATCACCGATGACGACCGTATGTTCCGCAGTGATCCCCAATAGGCTCATGGCCCGCAGAAATCCGCGCCGCCGGGGCTTGCGCGCATTGGAGATGTAGGGCGCGCCACAGGCTTCAGCAAAGGCCTGGACACGTTTTTCCTTATTGTTGGACAAGATGCAAATCTTGATTCCGTGCCGCCGCAGCTCTTCGAGCCAACGGGCGATCTCTGGGCAGAGGTGGTTCTGATTCCACTCGGTCAGGGTGTTATCGAGATCGATGATCACACCCTGGACACCTTGAGCGGCCAGTTCCGCCACATTCACCTGAGGAACGGCATCGACCCGCCGGGCCGGTTTGAGTATCTTCACGGTCTTTCCCCTTCCCGGATTTCGCTGCTGTCCCCGCTTATCACGAGAGCCCTTCGGGCCGCAAAACCCTTCAGGTCCGGCTGCCCGGTTTTACCGCCGGTGTGCCCTCCTTGCACAGAGGGCACTCCTCCGGCGGCCAGGAGACAACCTCCATCGACAGGGCGGCGCGGAAGGGGACGCCAAAGTCGACCTGACCGTTGGAGCGGTCGACCAAGGACGCCACCGCCAACACCCGGCCGCCAGCCGCCGTGGCCACATCGATGACCTCACGCACCGACCCCCCTGTCGTCACTACGTCTTCACAGACGACGACCGTCTCGCCGGGGCGAACGGCGAAATTGCGCCGCAATGTCATGGTTCCGTTTTCACGCTCCGTAAAGATAGAACGAACGCCCAGGGCGCGTCCGACCTCATAAGCGACGAGGATCCCGCCCATGGCCGGTCCGATCACCACATCGGGAACACCGACGGTTTGTCGCAGTTGGGCGGCCAGGTGGCGGGCCAGGCGTTCTGTATGGTCCGGGTGCTGCAGAACCTGGGCGCATTGGACATACCGGTTGCTGTGCCGGCCCGACGTCAGGCGGAAATGCCCCTCCAGCAGCGCCTCACTCTGGCGAAAAATCTGGAGAACCTCTTCATGGCTCAACAAGCCCTTGTCATCGTTCATTTGCCTTTGCTCCATCATCCATCATACTCCTTTATTTCATGGGCCGGCTTTCGCCGGTTCAAAAAAATCTGGCTGTTTCCGCGCCCACTGTCTTACGGTACCTTTCATTTTACCCGGCGGGCCAAACCCTCGGCCATTTCCTCTGCGACGCGGCGGGCCGCTTCAGCCCGGTCCGGCGCAGCCGTGATCGGTCGCCCCACGACAAGATAGGAGGCTCCGGCTTCCATCGCCTCGGCCGGCGTCATCACCCGCGCCTGATCGTTGGTGGCGGCCCAGGTTGGACGCACGCCCGGCGTGACGATGACAAAATCGTCGCCGCAAGCCGCTCGAATCGGCTCGATTTCCCGGGGTGAAGCGACGACACCGGGCACCCCTGCCGCTTGGGCGAGGCGGGCAAAGCGCACCACGTTCTCTTCCACCGTTCCCCCATAGCCCACCTCATCGTTGAGAACACCTTGGGACAGGGACGTCAAGACAGTGATGGCCAATACCAGCGGGACTCCCGCTGTCCCAGACCCTTGGGCTTTTTGCGCTTCTTGCGCTCCCTGGACAGCTCGCCGCAGCATTTCCTGTCCGCCGGCGGCATGGACCGTAAACATCTTCACGCCGCGCCGGCTGACCACCGACGCCGCCTTGCCGACGGTGTTCGGGATGTCGTGAAACTTCAGATCCAAAAAAACGGGGTAGCCCAGGGCCATGATCTCTTCGGTGACAGAAAACCCGGCGCTGTTGTGCAACTGCATGCCGACTTTGAAGAGGCCGCAGTGGGCGCCCACATCACGAACGATGGCCATGGCCTCGTCACGGCTATCCACATCTAATGCTACGATCAGCCGATCTTTTGCTTTCACATTCCGCTCCCCTTTTCCCCTTGCCTCAGCGATTCTTTTTTCCTAGCATCCTATTGTTCCCCCTTTTTTCGCCTTTGGCAAGGTTTTTTCCTTTTTTGCATCTTTTGCCGCAAAAAAAGACCCCCGCATCATCGGGGGCCTGTCGTCATCCATTGTTCTATCAGTTGTTCCACTGGTTGATATCGATGGAAGATCGTGATTCGATATTGCCGGGATTGGCCAGCGCGGGGGGAAGCAAGACACCGACCGTATAGGTCCTTGTCGTCGTTCCATCCTGCGCAGTGACGACGATCTTCAGCCAGTTGACGCCTCCCGTCAATGCGGTGAGGGCAAAGGGATTTTCTCCCCGTCCATCCTTCGGCACCGGCAGACCGTTGACGGTGATCGTCGCATCCGGGTCAGACGCCTGCAGGATGATAGGAAGGTTGTAGTTTTTGGTCGAGGAATTCAACAAAGGCGACCAGTCAGTCACATCGATCATGTAGTTGTCTCCTTGACTGTCTGCGACCGGCTTAAGGGCCGGTTTCAGTTCGCCGCAATAGACGGTGGAACCGTCACGATTCCAACCCGGAATCAGCTTGCTGAGGTCGGCGTTCTGCTTTAATTGGACCGTTACATTGGCGCTGGCGGACTTCTCACCGTAGGTTGCCACGATGGACGTGACGCCGCCGCCGACGCCGGCAATCTTACCTTCTCCTTTGTTGATAACGGCGACTTCTTCGTTGTCTGACCGGTATGTCACCGCCGCGTCGCTTGTGATGTCGATAACCGTATCGTCCGTCAATTCCGCTTTCAACTGAAAGAGCCGGGTGTCGTTCTTGTACAGTTCATACTCTTTTTTATCCCAATAGATCTGCCGCAACGTCGCTTCCACGACGCTAACGGTCGCTGCTTTTTTGGGCAAGCCGCTGACAGTGGCCCGGATCTCCGTTTGTCCGGCCCGTTTCCCGGTGATCACGCCTGGGTTCACCGACGCCACAGCATCGTTCGCGGATTCATAGGCGGCCTCGCTGGTGACGTCAGCCGTACTGCCGTCCGAGTAGGTGGCGATGATGCGGAAGGGTTGCTGCTTCGAGACAAAGACCGTGTAAGGGGCTCCCTCCCAACTGATGTCCTTGATCACCGGCGCGCCCACACGGACCGTCGCCGCCTGGCTGACGCCGCCGAAGGTGGCCGTCAGCACCGTCTGGCCTTGGCTGTGCCCGCTGATCATGCCGCCGGAGGCGGTGGCGATTTCGGGAGCGGCCGCGGTGATGGTGATGTTGGGGTCTGTCGTTACATCGAGGGAGGCGCCATCGGTATAGAGGGCGCGGATCGTGAAGGGTTGTTGATCCCCTTTCGCGACGGCGTAGCTCGGTTGGTCCCAAGTTAGCGCCTTAACCGCCGCAGCGGTGACGGAAACGGTGCAGATGGTGCTTTTCCCGCCGTAGTTGGCCGTCACGTTGGTCGCGCCGACCCCCTTGGCGGTGATGACCGCTCCGCTGATTGCAGCGATGCTTGGGTCGTTGCTTTTATAGCTGATCGCCGGATCTTGGGTGACATCCCGGCTGGAGCCGTCGCTGTACTGCGCACTCACCGTCACATTCTGGGTGGCGCCCTTGGCCACGGTGTAGTTGTTGGAACCCCAAGTAATACCAGTGAGCACCGGAACGCCGACGGTTACGCTGGTCGTCGCGCTCTTGCCGCCATAGGTCGCTGTCACGGTGACCGTGCCCATCTGGACGCCGGCCACCGACCCGCCCGCCACGGTGGCGATCGCGTTGTCACTGCTCTGATAGGACGTATTGCGGTCGCTGGACACATCGAGGCTGCTGTTGTCGGTGAAATAGGCGATCACTTTGACGTTGGCTTTCAACCCGGCCGCCACGCTGTAACTGCCTTGTTCAAAGGCGACGGAACTGACCTGGGGCACAAAGGTGATGGAAGCGGCAGCGGTGTCGCTCACGTTGTTGGCGCCGTCTTTGAACTGCACATAGACCCACTTGAGACCGCCGCTTCCTGGCAAGGTATAGGGGCGCGTCGTAGCGTAGGCCTCCCACTGGGTCCAGTTGACGCCGTCATCGGAGAACCGCATCTGCTGCACGCCCGTGCCGCGCGGACCGGGATCGGTGGCCGACAAAGTCAGCGAGACGGCAGGGGAACCGGTCGACTCGGCCCCTCCGTTGATGGCAATCGTTCCGCTGGGCGCCGTCACATCGCCGCCATAATGAAGCGGAAAATGCAACTCCACCGTCTTCCCAGCGCGAACATCGATGTTTTGGGTCAAACTCTCATAACCGGGTTTGGACGCTGTGACAAAGGCCAAGCCCGCCGGCACATTGTTCAGGAGATAGTCGCCGTTGCGATCGCTCGTCGTCGACATCAGCCCCGGTATCTCCACGGTGGCCCCTTCCAGGTTGCCGCCGTTTTCCTTGTCCTTCACCTTCCCGCGGATCGCGCCGGTGCTGGCGGTCTTTTTCACGCCGATCAGGAGTTTGGCAAAATCGATGGCAAACCCGTCAGGGTAGCCTGTCTCATCATCATCAAACTTGAGCGTCAGCCTGCCGCTGAGCAACAACGGTTGGAATTCCTCCGGAATAGGAATGGTGACCAACTGCCCCCGGGGACCGCTCTGGGCGAGGGAGTTGATCGCCGGCTCCATAAAGTAGGCCCGCTGGTTGTTGATCCAGACTTTGTACTTGGTGCCGAAACGGGTCGCTTGAAAATCATCGAGATACAGTTGCAACAGCGCCCTGTCGATCCCCTGTTTGTAAATCACGTCTTTGTATTGGGAAAAATCGATGGTGATCGGCACAGCCGTCATCGCCGTGGGGGTTCCTTGGCTGACAACCGTGTAGTTGTTGCCCGCCTTTTTAATTGTCGCCGTCATTCCGCTGTAGCCGTCATACCCTTTGTGCTCTTCCGCATCCAAATTGGGGCGAAGCACCGGTTTTGTCTTCGCCTTGGAACCGATCATGACCACATCGAAGCCTGTCGGTTCATCGGCAGGTTGGCTGCGCGGCGGAAAGGTATGGGCGTTCGCCGTCTTTTCGCCGCTAAACGGATCAAAGCCTTGATCCCAACCGGTGGCGAAGTTATCAATATCGCCCACACGGAACATATAATCGGCTTCGGGCGTCTTTTCCTTTACGACATACTTGTCCCGCCAGTTGCCGTTGTTCGCGTCTTCCGACGGCCCATAATAGCGGACACCGCTTGCCGCCCACGCGGGCGACATCGCCGTCACGGTGGCCATCGAGAAGGCGCACAAGGTGATCAGGCTGAGCAGCTTCTTCCAATACCTCATCGCTCGTCTTCGATCCCTTACTGCGGAAACGAAGACCTCACCTCCTTCTACTCTTTTTTCGTTTCTCGTTTCTTATCTCTTGTATCTTTTCATTAAAATCCCTATAAAGGCCAACCAGTCCACCCGGCAATCGTCGCTTTGTTTTTATTTCAACATTTCAAAGCCCCATTCCATTGTCCAGTCCAGTCCGTTGTTCATGTACCGCAGTTGTTTCAATTTGACGTTAAAAACAGAAGTAACCTCTAGGTCGCGGGAGACGCCGGCAGCCGTAACGGCGGTAATGGTATATTTCAACTGAAAAGAATCTATCGGTTCACTACTCATGTTCGCAATGGTGGGCAAATACATCTCGGGATCTTTTTGAGGGTCCTTTGACACCGAGGCGCTTTCTTCCTCGCTCGAGTTGTTGGTGATCTCGATCGGCGATTTTAAGAGAAAATATCCGCCATCCGGGAGCCGATTGCCCGAACTCGTCGTGGTCCATGGGAAGTCCGTGTTGTCGTCAATGCGTGAAACGTCCAGGTATGTATAGCTTGAGATATCTTTTTCGTGTCCGGAAGCATCCTCCTTTGTCCACCTGGTGCTCCCGGTCATCTGCGGGGGGGTGATCGTGGTGTGACTGCGCAGGGTGCTCTTATTCTGCCGGTTTAATTCGCTAACCACTTCATATAAATATTGTTCCGCCCCGGCTTCCGCCGCATAGCGGGCCACAATATCGTTCTGCCGGTTCCTGTCCGCGAAGAATTCCGAGAGGGTGCCCTGGATCAAGACAGCGGCCGTCGTCATCACGATGATCACGATCGGCAAAACAAGGATGATGGAACCGCGCTCTGGGTTGTCCCCTTTCCACAACGTCAACCACCGCCCCCTTTCATTCTCCGTAGATGACGATCTCATAGTTGACTTTATCTTCGTCTTTCATCTCTTCGGCCGGTAAATCCGGCGACATGGTGATGACCAGTTTGTTCTCCCCGGCTGCCAATGTGGCGACACTCTTTGCCACGCCATCGGCCAGTTCCACTTCTGGTCCCTTTACCGTCGGCGTCGTTACCACAGCCGTGGTTTTATAGGTCTTGTCGTCAAATTCCCCATTTACAGAGAGCGTCGCGCCCGCCCGTCCGGTGGCCGAGTAGAAAAATATCGACGGCGTAAACTGTATATTTTTCTGCAGTCCCGATAAGGTCAAGCCCTCCATGCGAGCCAGGGGGCCATAGACCCTGCTGGCGATGGATGTCTCCAGAACCGTTTCCGCGCCGTTGGCCGATGCCTCGCGGTAGCTCATGACGACAGTGAGCGTATTGTCACCATTCATGGAAAAAAAAGGGCGTCCATCTACGGCGTTCACTCGCAGCCCCAAAACCTCTCTCCCGTCAACAGAGAGGGCATAATCCCTCCCGTCGCCATCGGCATCGGTCAATAGGTAGGTCTTGATTCCGTTGGGCCGGAACAGTTCGTTGTGGAGCGTCAACTGAACGCGGTTTGGCGCGGTGAGGTTGCGGATATCGGCTCGGCGCGCTTTTTGAGCGTCCCGCAAGAGTTCGTTCAGTTGGTCGAAAGCGCCCGACCGCGCTTCCACGCTCTTGCTTTCCCGTTCCAGCACGCGCGTGTTCATCTGCATCATCCCGTAGATGGCGGAAAAGGAAATGGATAAGATGGCAATCACGGTGAGCATCTCCACAAGTGTCATGCCGCTTTCGTCGCGGACCATTCGGCGTCCCATATCCATTACCTCGTTTTGACAAAGGTCGTCAACCGCACCGATTGACGCTCCGCCGGGGCAGCCGATGCCGGCCAGGAGACATCAACGGTCAATTGAAACAGTTGATTGTCCTGTAAAGACGCCCCCACCCCACTGCTGCCTACCGTGGGAGAGTTCTCATCGATTTTCCTGGATGTCACTGTCAGTGCCGAAAGAAAAACCATATTGTTACGGGGAGCGCTAGCGGGGATCGCTGCGACGGTGTATCTCGTCCATTGACCGTTTGTCCCTTTATGATAGAGAAGCCCGTCGGCATCGAAGAGATAATCGCGAGAAAATTGTTCTTTATACCGTTCCAATTGTTCCGCCGCATAGGCCAGCGCCGTCGTCTTGTTCTGCGCATCTTTCCCTCGAAAGGCGGCGAAAACATAGGTGTTCGTGGCGGCAAGCACGACGATGGACAAAATTGTAAGGGCGATCACTGACTCCAAGATGGTGAAACCCTGTTCCCGTTTTTGCATAAGACCCTCGTCCGTTTTCATTCGTCAAATTTCACTATTTTTTTCATAGTATCATTTCCTAGCGTAACGGTCTAGGGTCGTTATCTCCTGTCACCACATTAGCCTGTTGTCACAATCGTATCATTGAGCAAAGAGGATCCGAGGCAGAAAAACGGCCTGCATGCCATTCGGCTGCAGGCCATCCTCAATGATCAACGCTGGCGGACAGGCGGCGCTAGGTAACCGGGGTAGTCATAGTTGATGGGCTCATCAAAGGTGACGTAATCGACGTTCACCATCAGCAGGAGGTAGCGTTTCCCCGTTTTGGGGTCGCTGAGGATGATATGGTCCCGTCCGGCCGCCTCAATGCAACCGCGGAAACACTTGGCGTTCCATTGCACATTATTTTCGAAGGTCATGTAAATGGTGGCCACCTTGCCCCTGTTGAGGCGGAGGATATTTTCAATGTATGACTGTTCCAGAGGCAGCATGCCCGGCACCTCAGGCCCCTCGGGCATCACAGCGCCGCCAGGGAGCATCCCGCCACTGGGGGGATAGGGAACCGTCGGCATCGGGTAGGCGCCAATGGGGCTGACCATCCCCGGCGACATCCCTGGCATCATCCCCGGCATCATACCCGGCATCATACCCGGCATTTCGTGCATCATATCGGGCATGCAACCGCAACCCGGCATCATGCCCGGCATCATCCCGGGCATCGGCCCGCCTGCAATCGGTCCGGTCATGGGCCCTGGCGACGGCATCTCCGGCAAGGGGTACATCGGTTCGGCAGGACGCGGGCAGGGTTCCCGGCGGCAGTCGTCTTGGTCACAAGGACCCGGTTGGCTCACATACTCCGGTCTCCCCACAATCGGTCTCTCTTCACGCAGTTCGCGGTCCATGAACGCACTCCCTTTCTATCCTCGGTACACGTCAGGGCAATTTGTCCGCAGCGGCGCGAAAAAGCAGTGTTTTTTGTGTTTGCCTGTGTTCGGTTGCCTGTACCAGACACCTGGGCAGCCGACGGTTCCCGGCCGGAAAAACCACAGGGCGTTGCTGGCCGGACGCACCCGCTCCCCGTTGACGACACGCCGCGCCAGTCGGAGCTCCTTTTCTCGCGCTCTCTGGTAGAAATAGGGCCGCTGCACCGCCTCAAATCCGCCGGGCGACTGGTAGATCATGCGCTGGATCGAGCGAATGCCACGAAAGTCGAGGCAGTTGGCTCGCACGCGGTTGACACCGACATTGCCAACCATGAGCATCCCCTGTACGCCTTCCCCTTCCGCCTCGGCGCGCATCAGTCGGGCCAGCATTTTCACCTGGTCCGCAGGCGCCTTGATGACAGCCATTTTCTCACCTCTTTGATCCTCCATTGCGCTCCCATCATATTCGAAAGGGAGATAAAAGGTGAACGGCAAGGAAAAAGGCGCTCCCAGATCATCACCGGAAGCGCCTTTGCTTTAAAAATCTCTTTGTCCGTACAGATCAACTTACTGAATCAGCCGCTTCTCCATCAACCGCACCGGCGCCCAAGCCAGGGCCGCAGAGAGCAGCACCAGCACCAACAGGTGCAGCAGCAACACCGGTTCCGGTCGACCTAACCCCAGTTGGCGGACCACCTCGACACTGTGGTAAAGGGGGTTCAACCAGGCAAGCGTCTGCGCCCAGCCGGGCAGCGTACCAACCGGGAAGAAGATCCCCGAAAACAGGAAAAGGGGCGTTGAGAAGAGGGTGATATAGTAATTGAAATAATCGATATGCTTGCTCCATCCCGTAAAGGTGAGGGCAACCGTGGCAAAGAAGAAGCCATGAACCGGCAAAAAGGGCAGGATGCACAGCGCCCAGGCCGAGTGGACGAGGCCAAGTCCGGTGACGACGATCAGGATGACGGCGCCGAAGATCAGGCTTTTCAGCGAAGCGAACAGCAGATCGCCGAAGACCACATCGGCCACTGTGGCCGGCGCTGCCAGCATGGCATGGTAGGTTTTTTGATAATGGAGCCGCACGAAGCTGCCGTAGGTGGCTTCAAAGGTGGCGGCCCACATGGCCGAAGAGGCGATCATGCCGAGCCCGATGAATTGCAGGTAGCTCACCCCTTCGACCTCCTGCACCAGGTTGCCGAGGCCAAATCCCATGGCCACCAGGTACAAAAAGGGTTCGATAAAATTGAACATCAGGTTGGTCATCCAGGTCTTCTTCAACAGGTGGAGGTGGCGGCGAAAGACCCGCCATGCGTTAATCGTCATGACCCAGGCTCCCTCCCGTCAGGGTGAGGTAGACGTCTTCCAAGTTGCTGGGGCGATGGATGCAGCGGCGCGGATTGAGTCCCAGCGCCGGGAGTTGCTCCCACAGCCGGTCGCCCTCGGCTGTGAACAAAAAAGTCATCTCGCTGTGGATGACCGGTTGAGCGCCCAGTCGCTCCGCCGCTGCGGCCAAGCCCTCCGGCAAGGCGTCGGCGGGGATGTTGACCTGGATGACCTCCGGGGGGATGTAGGTCTGCACAAGCCAAGCCGGCGCCCCTTCCGCCAAGATGCGCCCCTGATTGATGATCACCAACCGGTCACAGAGTTGACTGGCTTCCTCCATGTAATGGGTCGTCAGGAGCAGTGTGATGCCGCGCTCCTTAAGTTGGCGCAGTTTCTGCCAGACCAGGTGGCGCGCCGCCGGATCGAGTCCTGTCGTGGGCTCGTCGAGGACGACAATCTTCGGGTCATTGACAAGGGCGCGGGCGATGACAAGGCGGCGTTTGAGCCCGCCCGAAAGGCTCTCCACAGGGGCGTCGGCCTTCTCGTCAAGCGCCATGAAATTCAACAAATCCCTCGTCCGCTCCGCCGCCTGGCTAGCGGATATCCCATAGAAAGAAGCGTGGACAAGCAGATTTTCCCGAACCGTCAGGTCGGGATCCAGGTTGTCCTCCTGGGGGACGATGCCGAGGTGGGCCTTCAACGCGGGCGGCGTGAGCGTCACCCTTTGCCCCATCACGATCAGTTCCCCCGCATCAACGCGGGACAGGCCATACAGCATGCGCATCGTGGTGCTCTTGCCGGCGCCATTGGGACCAAGGAAGCCAAAACACTCGCCTTCCTGGATGCAAAAAGAGATGCCGTTGACGGCGGTAAAATCGCCGTAGCGCTTGACCAGGTTCTTCGCTTCAATGATCCCTTTCACAGGCGCCCCTTCTTCTCGTTTCTTCCTATGTGATCGCACTCGTGGGATAACACTCTCCAGTATAGACACGAAAAGGCCAAACATCAAATTCGGCATTTTCCTCTTTACAGATTTTTACGAGAGGAGTAAAATACGCCCATTGGCGTTACTACGTTCGTAGTTACTAGGTAATGGAGGTATTCTGACGGAGGTATTCCCATGATCGATGAAAAGCTGGTTTCGCTGTTGCAAGCCCTGGGCTTCTCCCGCTACGAAGGGCTCGCTTATCTGGCCCTGCTGAAAAAGCATCCGGCGACCGGTTATGAGATCAGCCGATTGTCCGGTGTGCCCCACCCGAAAATTTACGAGACGATGCCTCGTCTGCTGGAAAAGCAGGCTGTCCTCTTACTACCTGGAGAACCAGCGCGCTACCGGCCCCAGCCGCCAGAGACGGTATTAGATCATCTCCGGCAATCCTTTCTGGCCGACCTGGCGCGGGCGCAGATGGCCCTTGAACGCTGGGAAATCACCACTCCCCCGCCGAGCCCCGCCTTGTTGACCTCTGGGGAAGAGATCCTCAAAGAAGCGGAGACGCTCCTGCTTACCGCAGAAAAACGGGTTTGGATACAAGGGCCCGCCTCATTTCTCCAGCCCCTCGACGGGACACTCGCTCATCGCCGTCGTTTGGGTTACCCTTTTGAAATCCATCACTCCCCGGGGGAACAGGTGCTCCTCTGGGCGGAAGAGGGCCCCGTCATCACCGCCTCCTGGTCAGATTCCCCGAGCGGGATGTGCGGTAGCCATAGCGCTTTGCAGGCCTTGGCCCGTCAAGCCTTTCCTACCGCCGCTGCCCTGAAGCCAACGCTGCCTTCAAAACATCCGGCGCCACCCCCAGACCCCATCGACCTCTTTGCCCATCCCTTGCGCCGGCTCCAGTAGATCCCACAGTAGAACCTGCTGTAGATTCTGCAATAGCCCCTGCGCTTGCCCCTAACAACAGCCCCTCCGGTAGCGCCGATAGGGAATCGCTATCGAAGCGCCCTGTCTCCCCAATCAGAAAGGAGTGCCCACAATGCCCTTCTCCTACGCCGAGCGGATGCAATCGGTAAAAGCATCGGCAATCCGTGAAATCCTGAAGGTGACCCAGGCCCCGGACATCCTTTCTTTTGCCGGCGGTCTGCCCGAGCCCGCGCTCTTTCCCGTTGACGCAGTCAAGGAAGCCACACAAAAGATCCTTGACCGGGATTCCCACAGGGTCTTGCAATACAGCCCGACAGAGGGATGGCCAGCCTTAAAGACCTATATCGCCGAGCACTACGGCGTAACGCCCGACTGCATCCTGCCTGTTTCCGGTTCCCAGCAAGGGCTAGATCTGATCGCCCGCAGCCTCCTCGATCCGGGCGATGAGGTGATCGTCGAACGTCCCGGCTACCTGGGCGCCCTGCAGATCTTTCAAGGATACCAGGCCCAGTTGACCGAGGTGACTCTTGACGATGACGGGCCCGATCTGACCGCCTTGGAGGCCGCCTTTCAACGGGGCCGGGCCAAACTGTTCTACACCATCCCCAACTTTCAGAATCCCACGGGCATCACCATGAGCCTGGCGCGACGCCGTCAGGTGATCGAACTGGCCCGCCGCTACGGCGTCGTCATCGTGGAAGACGACCCGTACGGACAGATCCGCTTCGCCGGGGAGTCGCAACCCTCCCTTTGGTCGCTTGCCGGCGGTTGCGCGGCCGATCCCGATCTCGCCATCGTCCATCTGGGCTCTTTTTCCAAAATTGTGGTCCCCGGTTTCCGCGTGGGCTGGGTGCTCGGACCCGCTTCCTTTATCTCCCGTTTGGTCTTACTAAAGCAAACGACCGATCTGCATACGGGCACCTTCGTTCAAGCGCTTCTCGCCGAGATGATGACCGGCTTTGACTTTCCCGCACACCTGGCATCGCTGCGCAAGACCTACGGCAGCCGGGCCTCATCGATGCTGGCGTCGTTGCACCGTCATCTTGACGGTGTAGCCCAATGGACAAAACCGCAAGGCGGCATGTTCATCTGGGTCCGCCTGCCTGCCGGTATCGACACGGCAACGCTGTTGCCCCTCGCTGTTGCCGAGGCAAAAGTGGCCTATGTCCCAGGCGCTCCCTTCTACGCCAGCAACCCTGAACTCAACTGCCTGCGGCTAAATTTCTCCAATGTGCCTGAGGCCTCGATTGAAGCGGGCATGGAGCGGCTTTGCCGTTTGCTCCGCAAGGCGGCTCTGGGTAAACTCGCTTCGTAGAAAACCAAACCAAATGCACCCCAACCGCAACGGTTTGGGGTGCACTGTTTTTTGCATCCGTTATTATACGCTGAACCGCTTGATCTTTTCCAACAAGTCAGCGGCCATCCTATCCAGTTCCTCCATGGTCGCGCCGATTTCCTGCAAGGTGCTGGCCTGGAACTGCACGCCTGTCGCCATCTGCTGGGCCAAGGTCGCCGAGGTTTGTGTCGAAGCAGACAGGTCGCCGATCGTCGCCGTCATCTCTTCGCTCAAGGCCGACTGTTCCTGAGCGGCGGCGGCGATTTCCTGCATCTGGCTGTTCACTCGGCCGACAGCGGCGACAATCGATTGAACCTTCGCCGTCATGGCCTGAACCTGCCCAGCGGCTGTGATGATCTGTTCACCGGTCTTGTCGCTCATCACCACCGCATCGCGGGTCTTCGCCTCCATGCCGGCGATCGCATTGACGATCTCCTGGGCCGATTTCCCCGACTGCTCCGCCAGTTTGCGCACCTCTTCGGCCACAACGGCGAAACCGCGGCCCTGTTCACCAGCCCGAGCCGACTCGATGGCGGCGTTCAGGGCCAGCAGGTTTGTCTGTTCGGCGATGCCGGTGATGATGTTGACGAAACCGGAAATGCCTGCCGTCGCTTCCACCAGTTGACCGACGACACTGGCGATCTCCCGCCGGCTCACGTCCAGGTTTTCCACTGTGCCAGCGACCTGCTCCATCGTTGTCAGCACCTCTGCGGCCTCTTGACTGACAACGGCGCTGTCCTGCGAAGCTGATGCCGCCGATTCGGCTACATGCTGGGATGTTCTGGCCACCTCGTCGGCGCCCTTACCCGCCTCTCTCAGCGCGTCGGCGTTATGAACAGCGTCACGAGACACCGCTTCCACACCGGTAGAGACCTCAGCCATTCCCTGATTGGCGCTTTCCGCCGCCTGAGCGACCTGGTCAGTGGACTGTGACATCTGATCCACTGCATTGCGCAACTCCATAATCACATCATGATTGGCCGTGATCATGGTGTTGAAGCTCCGCGAGAGGTCGCCGATCTCGTCACCGCTATCGATATCTGACCGGATCGTCAGATCGCCGCGGCTTGCCGTCTCCATAGAGGCCTTCAACCGATAGAGGGGCTTAACAAGAGAGTTGGCCAGCGCCAGTGAAACTGCCACGGCGGTGCCGGCGATGAGCAACCCGGCCAAGCTCAACGTCATAAGCAGGCGTGACGCTTCGGCCCGCAAGTCGTCCAGATTGACACTGGCGACGATATACCAGTCCCACGGTTCGAAGTAGCGGAAAATGGACAGCTTCTTTTTCCCCTCATAGGTGTATTCCATCTCACCGTTTTTCTCTTTGATCATTTGCTGGATGAAAGGCAAATCGCTGCCGTTTTTCCCCTTCAAGGTCGGATGAATGATAAAGTCGCCCGCTGTATCCATGACAAAGGCATAGCCGGATTGGCCGATTTTGATGTCCGCCACCGCTTTTTCGAGGATCGGATCCTGTTCCTTGACGCCTACATAAAGGGCGCCGATCACATTCCCTTGCCCATCAAGCAAGGGGGTATACCCGGCGATGTACCAACCTGTGACAACAAAGGCGCGTCCCTGAAAGGGCTGCTTGCGCATGATTGCCTGATATACAGGAGAGTCGCTCTTGATCGATGTGCCGACAGAGCGTTTTCCTTCCTTATTGAGCACATTCGTGCTAACCCGCACAAGTTCATTCTCGTGGAATAAAAAGACCGTGGCTGTTCCGCCGGCCAGTTGCTGCAGTTTATCCACAAATTCCGTATCCAAGGTCAGCCGCCGGTTGCCCGCGTACAGAGCGGGCAGGGTGTAGTTGCCCACTTGCAACAATTCACTGGGTACGACGCGCGGTTCGCCCAAATAGGCCAATTCATTCTTGGCCTCTTGGATGTTGCTCCGCAGTTGTTCCGACATGGCGGCCTGGCGGATGCCCACCATACTCACGATCGATTCCGTAATGTGTTCGCTGTCTTGCATCGCCGCCCGGGTAATCGCCTCGTCCGACTTGACGCCGGCCAGAATGCCGGTCACGCCAGCGCAGACCACGGTCAAGACAACAAAACTGACGATCAGCTTGTTTTTGATCCGCATAACGCCATCTCCTTTATTTTAATGGCAAGATCCTGTTGGCGACAGGACTGCGTCAGAACAGCAAAGGCCGCCTATTCGTGTTTATCTTTTTTATCACTTTATTTGTTGTTAACTCATACGCATACAATCCATATACAATCATTATTCAAGGAAAAGAAGACCACTTCTCGAATGATGCATTTATTATATATCCTTTTTCGTGATTCAAACAACCTCTTAATATTTCCTCATTGCCCCCACCATCTCAAGTATAATTTCCGACCCCCATGTACGACTTTTTTCATAACCGCCTGGAGATGCATGAAGCGCCCTAAAAATGCCAAATATCGCCCTAAACGGCAGGGCGACGCCTAAAGCGCCAGGTCTATAATTACATATATAAACTTTTGTGTAAAAAGGAGGCGAGCAAGTGTGACGTTATCTATTATTCCTACCCTACTGCCTATCCTCGTTATCGTCCTGATGATCGTCTGGAAACGGATTCCGGTTCATATCAGTGGAATGGTCGGCTGGGTGCTCACGATTCTGGTATCCCTTCTCTTTTTAAATACCAGTTTCGAGGCCTGTCTTCGCTCCAGCCTCTCCGGTTTCGTGTTATCATTGCCCGTTTCACTGATCATGCTCACCTCTATTTTGCAAATGTCTTATATGGAACAGACAGGGGCGCTCCGCAGGATTGTCGTTTTTCTGAAAACGCTGGCGCCCGGCAACAAGCCTGTCCAAATCATGCTTTTGAATATCGGCGCCGGAACCGCCATGGTCTCCATCGGCGCAACGCCAACATCGATCCTGCCACCGTTGCTCGTGGCCCTCGGTTATTCGCCGTTCGTCTCTGTCGCCATGGCGACCCTCGGTTTTGACGCCCTCTGCACCTATGCGTTGATCGCAACCCCTCTCGTCGTCTACTCCGACCTTTCCGGGGCATCGCTGATCCAGGCAGCGCAGATCTTTGCCCTCTACCTGCCCCCCATCTCGACACTGCTTGGCTTCGGCATGCTCTGGCTCGTCGGCGGCTGGTCGCTCATGAAGGAAGGATTTATTCCCTGCATCATCACCGGATTGACAACAAGCGGCATCGCTATCGCGATCAGCTATATCCCATTCTTTGCGCCAGCCATCGTCCTCACCGGCATCATCTCCGGGCTCGGTACGATTGTCGTCATGCTGCTGTATTTAAAGCTAATCGGCCAGCCAATCCATGACCGTTCTCTACTCACGCCAGAGGATCTTAAAGTGGAACGGCAGCTCTCCCTGCCAGCGGCCATGTCGCCGTGGCTGATTCTGACGTTCTTCCTCGTAGTGACCAACTTCTATCCGCCCATCTTTGACCTCCTGTTCAACCAGTGGTCCATGCCGATCGAAGCGATTCCAGGCAAACCGATCAAGACCCGCGCCCTCTGGAATGCCTACACCTGGGCACTGATCAGCACCGTCGCAGCCATGATTTGGTTAAGACCCTCCCGGGAGATCCTTCGAAAAACGCGCGAGCGCTGGCTCCATCGCGCGATAAAACCGGCCATTTCCGCTTTCGTCTTTTACGCCATCGCTTACGTAATGAACAACTCCGGCCTTCAAAACGTAGACGGTGTCTGGAAAATCGTCGACCCGGAAACAAACAACATGATCTCCATCCTGGCCGGCGCCTCCGCCGCCGCATTCGGTGTCCTCTATCCCTCAGTAAGCGCCTTTTTGGGGCTCTTCGGCGGCTTTGTCAGCAGCAGCCAGGGTTCTGGCATCGCCATGTTCACCAAGTATAACCTGCTCACCTCTGAGGCGCTCAAGGTCGACGGCTTGATCGTCAACGCAGCCGCCTCCATCTGCAGCGGCTTGGCCAACGCCATCGCGCCGGCCAAGGTGCAAGGATCGGCGGCCACCATCGACGCGCTGGGCATCGAGTACGCCGTAATTCGGAAATCCTCCATCATCATCGTGGGCATCACCGCTGTCATCTCAACGATGGCCTTGGTCTATGCATATCTCTGATGACAGGTGATCTCCCTAGAAATAAAACAACCCCGCCGTCCGTTTACAGGGATGTGCGGGGTTGTTTCGCAATTGGGTTATGACCAAAAGTCATCCATTCGTTTGTTCGCTTCTGCGCGGAGGCGGTTCGTCTCCTCCCGGTCGATCGCATATTTACCGTCCCTCGACTGGAGCACATCGCCTTCCTTCGCTTCCACAGGGAGGTTTTTTTTGGGGATATCAATCGTTTTTTTGCCGTCAACTTCGACAACGGCAAATTCACCTTCAAAGCGATCGATAATCATTGCCATGGATGCACCTCAAATTACGGGTATTGTGATCTTCGTACGAGTGAGTCTTACAGGGGGCACGGGTTTATTTCCCGATCGACGTAAAGGCGGGTACGGTAAGATTATTCTTTTCGGCTAACGCTTTTAGTTGCTCTGTAAACTCCTTCTCTTTCTTTGTTGAAGCATCCAACTGAGCCTTCGCCTGTTCAATCGCCTGGTCCGCTTTTTTCATGGTCTCGCTCGATTTATCCATCTCGTTGCCAAGCCGCATGAGCGCGTATTCATATCGCCCCTGTCCAACGCTTCCATGGCCATTTTCTTGACTGGATTTGTCAATGCGTAAACATTCGCTAACGATCGGATTTTTCCTTCCATGAATTTTTCTTTATTCCAAATTATTTAAAACAATGTCTCCTGTTTTTAAATTCGCCCGAAAACCGGGTAGGCATGCTCGTTCGTAAATGTATATTGTTTCCCCGATCGTTTTCTTTAAGGGCCGGAAAAGAAAAACCACCGACTGATTCGATATCTATGGGTACAAATCCTCATCATTTTAACTAACTCGGGCCTTGCTTGCTAAATCGGACATCAACTTTATGATCGCCCGTCTCTCAATTCGTGTGCAAGGGTGCAGATTAGTACCCCTATTGGAAAAGAAAACATCAAAGAGAAATTTAATACATTTAGCGAAAGTAAAGGGTTGGTACGTGCAGGAAAATAAGTATTAATGTCGAAATCTTAATTCCCAAAATCAGATTAAGGAGTGTGTGGAAGTTGCGCAAACTGATGAGCTTAGTAATTACTATCGGATTGTTTTTGCTTGTGGGTTGCTCTAATTCTCCTAAGCCGGAAACTACGGTAACCAAGTTCATCGAAGCCGGAAAAAGTTTTAATTTTGAGCAAACAGCACAATTTATCAATTCTGCAAATCCAAATAACAATGACAGATTTTTGAAAATAACAAAACCAGATAAAGAAGATATGAATAATTTTCAATACTTTGTAGACTATTTTAAAGACAATGCGGCAAAAATTACTTATTCCATAAAAAGTTCGACCATAGAAGACGACAAGGCCACTGTTTCAGTAGATTTTAAGTATATAAATGGCGGTCCGCTTCTCAAGGCAACTGTTGGAGAAGTTTTTACTAAAGTACTACCGTTAGCCTTTAGCGGAGTTGAGATGAAAAAAGAAGATATGGGACCGCTGTTTGCCGCAGCCTTGAAAAAGCAAAGGGAGGTCATTCCGGAATCTTTTGCAGAAAAAACGATAGATGTCAAATTGATTAAACTGAATAACCAGTGGCTCATAAATGAGACAAGCGATGAGTTGGTCGATGTGTTCATGTCTAACTTCATTTCTGCAGGCAAAGAAATTGATAAAAGTATGGGATCTACTTCCGGTTCAAATCAGTCGTCGGCCGTGGGGAAAACAAAAAAGACCTTCATTTCAAAAGCAATTGGTGAAGAAGTAGTTCTTGCAACGATTAAGTTTAAAATTAACAGCGTAGAGGAAAAATCAGTACTCACTTCAAAATATGGCTCGTCTAAAACTGCTAAAGAAGGAGCAAAGTTTATAATTATCAATGCAGACATCACAAACATAACGAATGCACCTATAAACGCCCCAGCCGATTTGGATGTTATAGACAATAAAAATCGCCAATTTCAGCCTTATTCCGGTAGTATTGGTGTCGTTGATAATCTTTTAGATTATCGCAATCTTTCCCCGAGCATTAAAGAAACGGGATGTTGGGTCTACGAATTGCCACAAGATGCTTCTAGCTATAAACTTGTTTCAGGAAAGATGGGCACAAATGAAGTTTATCAGGTTACCTTGAAGTAGCATAGCCAAAAGCCCAGCCCATCTCATAATCGAGCCGGACTGGGCTTTGCTTATTCGGTTCCTCGGTACTTGTCCACCGTTTGCTTCAACCGATCAATCTCTTGAAAGCTCCCATCGTTCCCCCTCCGAGCAACCAAGCCGTATGATCCCTTTGCACTCGTCAGCCGACTGCTAGGCAAGAACACAGGGAATGTAAAAAGCTAAACTTTTCGTTCCATCGGCCATTTTGCGGTCATTTAATCTTCCTGCACGCATTGTAACCAAAGGCGAGGGTCCGTAATTTGACTATCGCTCATAAATCACTCTTCCCTCGCTCAATGCTTCGTTATAGCACATGTCGGGTCGCTCACCGTAATCCCTTTTTCAGGAGTAGCTACCAGAACCCGCATAACCAAATCCAAACCATCCTGGTCCAAATTAGTCACAATTTCGACCATCTTCGAAACTTTTTAAAAGGGCAGTCGAGTATTACCAAGATTGCCAGTTCATCATGCTCTTCAGCGCAAGGTTTCATCGCATCTCCAAATGCAATTACTTTTATGCGGTTGATACTTTTTCATTATGATATCAGCGATTTTTTGCAGTTGGGTCTCTGATACGCTCATTTTGATTTCCCCCTTCAATTCTTTCGCAGCTGATTTCTCTCTAGCCTCCGGTTGTGTCTTCCCACCCATATCGCCTCGCCCATTGTGATTGCGCGTTCAACCATGTCACAATCACAGAAACGCGGTACACATGATCTTTTATCTAAGACAATGATTTCATTGAATTTGTTCCTTTAAATTCAGAACCTTTATTGACAAACACCGCAGGTGCCGTGGTCTTGGAAATCAAGTGTGTTGTGGGAACTGTTAATATCAACCCTAAAATGTTACCTCTAACAGAAGAGGCCCCAGTCCAATTAAAACAGGACCGGGGCTTCTTCTGTTATACGCTTAGACAACCAACCACACTCAATTCGCCTCGGGCGTTTCATCCTTTCGTTTTTTCAGGCACCCCTGCGCCGGTCGAGGAGCAAACGGCCGCGAAATCATATCGTTGCCAAACTGCATACCAACGATCATACGCCTCGGAACGATAGCCAAATATAATGGCCATTACTCTTATTGATCCGAACAGATGGGCCAGTTCTTCATGGCGCTCTGCCGTCAGTTCTTGAGGATACATTTTCTGTGTTACCATCGTCTCCAGGAAGTATGGGGGATCGCAGTAAAAAGAGAGTAGACAGGCTATCATAACTACGGACAAAATCGGCAAAGTCGAGGCATTCCAGGGCTCTCTCACAAAATATCATGCCGAACTCATAGATGCGTTTTTCGATGGTCAGTCATTTACTAAGTAGTTGCCCGGATAACCTATACCCCCAATTGTCGTCCGTGACCTTCAAATCTGAGAGCCCTCATTACCGGATTTTTGGGAGGCGGCATTTCACAAAAATGACGAAAGATACGCCAGGATTATGGTGCCCGTTGGAGCAGTTTGTATTGAGATACCGGATTGCGCATGACGTTTAGAAGGCTTACCACCTCCTCGTTCCTGTCATTATATACCCTGAGAAGAATCTTTCGTTTTGTTACCACTTCCCAACATCATAATGGCACCACGATTGCCGTACTTGCGCTACGAAAGCAGGTGTATCAACAAGCCCGGAATCGGCAGCCAGAATGTTTGTCGATACATACCTTGTAATTGTACCCTACCAGAAGAGGTCGCGTTAAATCCGAATTCATAAAACCGGGAATGTACTACCGGAAGACAAGATAGGAAATATCCCACAACACTCCGCAACCCCTGCCGTTAACCGCCTTATGGACTTCCCCATAAAGGCTGGTGTCTGTCAAGGGACGCTGAAGGCGGGCCTTTCGCCCTTACCCTTGACGGGCGACGGTCTTTAGAGCCCCCCGAGAGGCGGTGACGGACGGACCGTACGAGAACTTTTTTCACTAATAATTTTATATCAAAGTGGACAACTATCTTGACAAAGACCGCTTCTTCAGTGGCCACATTTTAGAGAAACCACCGACTGATTCGATGTCGATGGCTGCAAAACTTCATCATTTTAACCAACTCAGGCCTTACTCGCTAAATCGGACATCAACTTCATGATCGCCCGTTTCTCGATCCGGCTCACATAACTCCGCGAAATTCCCAGATTTCTGGCAATCTCCCGCTGCGTCTGCCGACAACCGCTTAACAAGCCATAGCGCAGTTCAATCACATAGCGCTCCCGCTTGCTCAACTTTTTCAGCTTGCTCAACAATCGAGCCTGTTCGAGAGCGTTTTCCACCACATCAGACACTGATTCCGGATCGGTGCCCAGGATATCGATGAGGGTGATCTCATTGCCTTCCTTATCAACACCGATGGGATCGTAGAGAGAGACTTCACCACGCATCTTTTTCATGGCACGGAGATGCATTAGGATTTCATTTTCGATACATCGAGCTGCATACGTGGCGAGCTTCGTCCCTTTTCCTGCATCAAAGGTATTGATGGCCTTAATCAGTCCGATCGTGCCGATAGAGATAAGGTCATCGTTGTTCTCACCGGTGCCGTCGAACTTCTTGACCAGGTGCGCCACAAGCCGCAGGTTATGTTCGATCAGCTTGTTCCGGGCTTGTTCATCCCCTTCTTTGAGGCGGGCGAGGCAGTGTGCTTCTTCCGTTTCCGACAGAGGCTGCGGGAAGGCGTTGTTGGAGATGTAGCTCAACAACGCCGTGAGCCCTTTGATAAAGGGGACAATCAACGCACCTACAAGGGTTGGGATCATCCGGTCCACCTCCGGTCGAAATGCTGTCTTACATAGTATGGAGACGCCCTCCCAGAGGTGCTTATCCACGTCTTCCCAAAATAATACAATCACAGCTGATTAATCGGGGAACATGACCTGTTTGTATGCTGGCTTCCTTAAAATTAAAAACTGTATAATATCCAAAAATTAAACCGCACTTTATCTCACTGGATAGAAATACATGGTATAATAATTAAATAAAGGATATTCACGAAAGACCTTTTATGGAATACATAACCTTTTAGGCCTCGCATTTAACTTGCGTATTGCCCAATCATATCACAAGCCATTGCGGGCCAAGACCAATGTCAAATGCTGAAAAAATGTCGCAGGGGGATAAGAAAGGAGGAGCCCTATTATGAAATTGTTACCAAAAATCCTGAGCATTTTTACCATTACAATAGCGCTTATTATCGGCTTTAAAAGTACGGTTTTTGCTATCGCTCCGAGTGATTTTGTTGTTGAAAACGGAATTTTAACACGCTATGCAGGTGTTGAACCTGTTGAAAGTGGTGATATCTCAGAACCTTATATAGAACCCAATAGGGTCGTAAATATACCAGACAATTTAGGAATTACCACAATTGGTCCGATGGCATTCAGTTATCGACCAGGTATCTCATCGGTTGTAATCCCCAACGGAGTAACATCTATTGATGAAGGTGCCTTTTCGAATTGCACCGGGCTAACCGAAGTTGCCATTCCTGTGACGGTACGCTCCATCGGAAAATATGCATTCAGTAGTTGTAGCAATTTAATGTCAATCAATATTCCAGATGGTGTGACTTCTATTGGTGAAGGCGCCTTTAGTAATTGCAATCGTTTAACCACAATAACGCTACCAGAAAGTATTTCATCCATCGGCAGCTATGCCTTTAATGAATGTAGTAATTTAACCACAATAACCTTAGGGAGTGGTTTAACATCTATAGGAGAAAAGGCCTTTGCAGGAAGCAATATCTCTTCTTCTGTGATTATTAACGGTGGGAAAATACTGTGCTATGTCCCTCCGGGATTATACAGTTATTCCATACCCGACACCGTGACGACAATAAACAACAGCGCTTTTTTTGATTGCAGCAACCTCACTTCCGTGAATATTCCAGATAGTGTAACAGAAATCGGTGATAATGCCTTTGAGGGGTGCATCCAACTTAAGTCGATTACCATCCCAAATGGCGTGACTAAAATTGGCAATAGACCATTTTATAATACAGGTCTTACTTCACCGATTATAATCAACCAAAATAAAGTCCTATGTTATGTTCCAGTCACTTCCACCGACTATGCCATACCGGATACCATAACAGAAATAAACGCTGGCGCATTTACCAATTGTAGGAATCTTCAAACTATCACTATTCCGGGGAGCGTAACCAAAATTGGCGATGATGCATTCTCCGGTTGTACTAATCTGACATCCATTCACCTAAACGATGCAATCAAAACCATAGGGAGAGGAGCATTTGATCAATGCGCTAAATTAACGGATATAGCACTTCCCCCAAATATTACTGCAATAAACGAAAGCATGTTTCATAGTTGCAAGAGTTTAACCTCGGTCACCATTCCGGATGGAGTGACCTTGATTGGGGATACTGCATTTTACAATTGCACCGGTCTACTATCCATCACCCTTCCCAACAGCGTAACCTCTATAGGGAGAATGGCATTTGAACAATGCGACATGCTTACGATCATTTGTACGAGCGGCTCTTATGCGGAGCATTATGCCATTCAAAAGGCGATTCCCTTTGCCAGCGATGAAAAGTAAACATATGACCGCTGACTGTCCCGATACGGTTTTTAGTGAGACAAACAAATGATTTCGATTCAACCTCAACCATGCCTGGCGAAGATCACCAAGAAGCTGTTCATCCTAATGAAAAAGGACCGCCAAAAGCGGACCTTTTTTCATTCCCATCACTTCTCCTTCTTCTGCTGCAAGAATGACAGCAGTTCGAGCGGCAGCGGGAATAATATGGTGCTGTTCTTTTCGACAGCGACCTCTGTCACCGTCTGCAGGATCCGAAGCAAGGCGCCTGTCGGGTTTTGGCTGATGACCGCCGCTGCCTCCATCAGTTTCTCCGAAGCCTGGTACTCCCCTTCGGCCGAGATCACCTTGGCTCGCCGTTCCCGCTCTGCCTCGGCCTGTTTGGCCATGGCGCGCTTCATCCCTTCAGGCAGATCGACCGCTTTGATCTCCACACCGGTCACCTTGATCCCCCAGGGATCGGTTGCCTTGTCCAACTGCTCCCGGAGCACCCCATTTAGCTTATCGCGGGCTGTCAGCATCTCGTCCAGATCATGGGAACCCAGCACAGAGCGCAAGAGCGTCTGTGCGTAGAGGGTTGTCGCTTGGCGAAAGTTCTGGACATTCAGGATGGCCAGTTTAGGATCGAACACCTGGAAGTAGACGACGGCGTCGATGGCCACCGGCACGTTGTCGCGGGTGATGATGTCCTGACGGGGCACATCGATGGTGGCCGTCCGCATGTCCACATAGATGGCCCGGTCAATGCCGAAGGGAATGATAAAGTTCAAGCCCGGCTGCAGTACGCCGTTGAACTTGCCCAGTCGCAAGTGAACGGCTCGCTCATATTGCCCCACGACCCGCAAGCCCAACGCGACGATCACTATCACCGGCAAAGAATAGAAGAGAAGCCCAAGAAGTGTTTCCATCGTCAATCCTCCTTTGATCGTTCCAGCCAATTCGTCGCAACCATGTAATCGCGACCCCTGTCATTACGACCCCTCGTCATTGTGACTTTTCTATTTTTTTCATTCCCTCGTGAGATATCTCGCTGTCCTCATGGTAGATCCTGTCGCTTCATCTCAACATCCCCCGTCAAGACGCTGCTGTCAAAAACAATCCCCCCTTCGATTCAAAGCAGGAACTGGCGACCCGGTGTGTAATAATTCATTGATGTCTAACATACAGCGATTGCCCGAGCGGTTACCGGCGACGTAAATCGCGCGGGTAGGAAGCGCCGGGATTACAAGCCATATTCTAACATTCACCTAGGGAAACCTGCCATTTCATTAAAATCTGTCTCTTAAGATGAGACTAGTCTTCAGCGACAATCTTAGTGGACAAGGAAGAGAAGACGTGGAAAAAGTCGGAATCATGGATTTAGGCTCAAACTCAGTCCGCCTCATGATCGTCGGCATCGCCCCCGACGGTTCCTACAAACTCATCGACGAGGCCAAAGAAGGGGTTCGCCTCAGTGAACACATGGGGCCGGAAGCGACGTTAAAACCGATCGCCGTCGAGCGGACCATTGAGGCGCTGCGTCTCTTTCAGCACCTCTGCCAAGCCCAGGGCATCACCCGCACCGTCTGTGTGGCCACCGCCGCCGTCCGCCAGGCCAGCAATCAGAGGGAGTTTCTCGAACAAGTCAAACAAGCCACCGGCTTTGACTTTCGCGTCCTCTCGGGCCGCGAGGAGGCTGAAGCCGCCTACAACGGCGTGATCAACACCATCGACATCGACAGGGGGATCATCGTCGACATCGGCGGCGGCTCCACCGAGGTCATCCGCATTGAGAACCGCCGCATGGTCCAGTCGATCAGCCTACCCTTCGGCGCTGTCACCCTGACAGAGAACCGGCTTGATTCGGCGCGGGGGGCAAACCGGCCCGGCGATGAGCAGGTGAAAAACCTCGAAAACTATCTTGCCGAACAGTTTGCCGCCATCGAGTGGCTGAAAGATATGGCATCGCCGACCATCGTCGGCTTGGGCGGCACTGTCCGCAACCTCTCCAAGATCGATCGCAAACGCAAAAAATACAGCCTCGACATCACCCACAACTACCGCATGGCGCCCAAGGACGTTCACGAGATTTACCGTTCCGTCAAAACGGTCAGCCTGGAACAGCGCAAAAAAATCGCCGGCCTCTCCAAGGACCGCGCCGACATCATCGTCGCCGGCCTGGCCATCGTCAGTTCCCTTATCAGCGCCGCCCAGGGGGGAGAACTCGTCGTCAGCGGATCCGGTCTTCGCGACGGTCTCTTTTACCAGTACCTGCTCCGGGAGCAACCGAAACCCATCGTTGATGACGTGGTCCGCCACAGCGTCAACAACCTGATGCGCTACTACCGCCTTGAACGGGGCCACTCCTGCCATGTGGCCTCCCTGACCCTCTCCATGTTCGACCAACTGAAAGCGCTCCATGAGATGGGGCCCTTTGAGCGTCGAATCCTGGAGGTGGCCTCCCTGCTGCATGACGTGGGAATCCAGGTCAACTACTACGATCACCACAAGCACAGCTTTTACCTGATCACAAGCACCCGCCTTAACGGCCTGACCCACCGGGAAATCCTAATGGCCGCTTTTGTCGCCATGGCCCACACCAAATCCTTTTCCGGGAATCTTCTCTCCTATAAGGACATCCTCAGCGATGAGGACGGCCGGACGATTCGCAAGCTCGGCGTCTTGTTGCGCATCGCCGAAGCCTTAGAGCGCAGCGAGGCTGGCGTTGTCAGCGAGGTGCGCATGCACCAGCATGTGGAAAACGTGCACCTTATCGCCCGCACCCGCGACTCGGCCGATCTGGAGATCTGCGACGCCTACAAGGTGGCGCCGGACTTCAAAAAAGTCTTCAATCGGAATCTTCTCGTCTCCGCCCAGGCGGGTGGATGAACCGCTGCAGTTCCCGTATAAACAAAAGCGCATAGACAAGCTAAAACGCAAAAACAGCGGGCAATCCTGGTTCGGGATTGCCCGCTGTTTTTGCGTTTGTTTTTTACTTTTTATCGAATCGAAATCTTGTTCTTTTCTTCGCCTTAATGCAACAGTTTCTTTCCGTTCTCCTCACCCGATTCCTTGCCGTTCTCCGGATTAACGGGAGAAGTGGTCAACGTCCGGTTCCGCCTAGCGCTGCGTCCGCCCCTGCGCTTTGAATGCTTGAGGAAGTAAACCTGGCTCTGCAGGACCTCCTCTCCCTCCCGGCAAACCCGCACGTAGGTCCCATCGGGAAGCAGACGGCGCGCCTTGATGTTGTCTTTCAGCATCATCTCCAGAGTGGCCTTTACCCGCTGGGCCAGGGACGGCGCTTTGACAGGGAAAAGCAGTTCCACGCGCCGGTCCAGGTTGCGGTCCATCCAGTCGGCGCTTGACAGGTAGATCTCTTCACTGCCGCCGTTTTGGAAGTAATAGGCCCGGTGGTGTTCCAGGAAACGTCCGACGATGCTGGTCACACGGACATTCTCGCTCACGCCGGGAATCCCCGGACGAAGACAGCAGATGCCCCGGACGATGAGGTCGATCTGCACGCCGGCGCAGGATGCGCGGTAGAGCATCTGGATCATGCGCTCGTCTGTGAGCGAGTTCATCTTGGCAATGATGCGGCCGGGTTTCTCAGGCGTGCTCGCCTCGATCTCCCGCTCGATGAGCCGGTAAAACTTCTTGCGAAGACCCAGCGGCGCCGCCTCGATCTCCCGCCACTGGGCCGGCACGGCGTAACCTGTCACCTCGTTAAAAAAGTCGGTGGCGTCAGCGCCAAAACTTTCGGCGCAGGTCAGCAGACCAAAATCAGTATAGAAGCGCGCTGTCGCGTCGTTGTAATTGCCGGTGCCCAGGTGAACATAGCGCCGGATCGTCCCTTCCTCCTGGCGCACCACGAGGATGATCTTGGCGTGCGTCTTCAAGCCCACCAGCCCGTAGATGACATGGCACCCGGCCTTCTCCAGCGTTTTGGCCCAGGCGATGTTCTTCTCCTCATCAAAGCGCGCTTTCAGTTCCACCAGCACCGTCACCTGTTTGCCCTTGCGGGCCGCCTCTGCCAGAGCCTTGACGATGGACGAGTCGCCGCTTACCCGGTACAAAGTCTGCTTGATCGCCAGCACCCGCGGATCCCGCGCGGCCTGGGCGACCAATTCGACGACGGGATCGAACGACTCATAGGGGTGGTGCAAGAGGATATCCTTTTTGGCGATAGCGGCAAAGATGTTTTTCTCGCCGACCAGGTCTTCCGGCTCCTGGGGCGTCATCTTCTCATGGCGCAAATTGTCGTAACCGGGCAGGTCGACGATGCGCAAGAACACGGTCAGATCCAATGGGCCGGGGACGGTATAGATGTCCTCATCGTCCAATTCCAGATCAGCCTTCAGGTACTCCCGGATGGCCGGGCTGACGCCAGCCTCCACCTCCAGGCGCACCTCGGCGCCCCACTTGCGTTTCTGCAGCTCTTTCTCGATGGCCTCCAGGAGATCCTCGGCCCCCTCCTCATCGACGGTGAGGTCGGCGTTGCGGGTGATCCGGAAGGTGGATGAATGAAGGATATGGTTGCCCCGAAAGAGCACTTCCAACTGGCTCTTGATCAGGTCTTCAAGCAAGACGAAGGCTTCGCCGTCTGCGCAAGGAACCTCAATGAAGCGTGGCAGCACAGAAGGCACCTGGACAACGGCAAAGAGCTGCCGCTTGGTCGCCAGGTTGTTTTCCGGTTCCAAATAGACGGCAATGTTGAGACTTTTGTTCGCCAGCAACGGAAAGGGCCGGCTCTGGTCGACAGCCAGCGGCGTCAAGACAGGATAGATGACATGCTCAAAGTGGTTCTCCACAAAGATCCGCTGATTGCGATTCAGCTCCTGACACCGCAAAAAATGAATCCCTTTTTCTTTTAATTCCGGCAGGAGGTTGTTCATCAGGTGGGCGTACTGATCCTCGACCATGCGGTGGGTCCGCTCGGCGATCAACTTCAACTGCGCTGACGGCGTCAACCCGGAGGGATCCCTTTTCTGCAGTCCCGCTTCCTTCTGATCCTGCACGCCGGCAACGCGCACCATGAAGAACTCATCCAGGTTAGAACTGACGATCGCCAAGAACTTCAAGCGCTCCAGCAACGGGTTGGTCCTGTCTAGGGCCTCTTCCAGCACCCGTTGGTTGAACTCAAGCCAACTCAATTCCCGGTTGATGTAGTATTCAGAGCGGTTGAAGGTCTTCCGCTCCGGCGCGCTGTCAAGGCTTGCCCCGTTCGCATTCGGTTCGGCGCCCATGCTTTTTTGGCACATCCTTTTCTCTCTCCACATCATGTAATCAAAGTCCGGGTCTTTTCATGGCAGCTAGTCATATTTCTATAATACCTGAAAAAACACCGGGATCGCTATATTTTTTGAACCGAATAAGGCGCGCGACTTGATTTCCGCATTCTCAACGGCATGGTACGGAGTCTTGTCGTGAACGTATCGATTATAGCGAAAACGCCCCTGTCCATGGTAAAATCGACACTTTTTTTGTGTAAAATTAACATTCTTAACATGTTGTATAATTATTCGATCAAGCTGCATGTATATTCTCATTGACACTATCGATGCTTTGTATTAAATTTTTTACATAACAATAGAAGATACGATAGAGGCGCGGATGACGAAAAGTACAGTCCAGGAGTTCCCCGGGCGATGACCGGACTGGAAAGGCGTTTCCGCCGAAGCGACCGTCTTTACGGGAAAAGCGGCCGCTGGGCATGTCTTGAAGAGGGACATGACTGTCACCCGGTGAGGTGGAGCGCTATCGCCAGACTGTAGTCGGAGAACTGCGGAAATGGTTGTGATGGTGTTCACAACCATTTTTTTGTTGTCAAACATCCCCCAAATCGCCATGGCCAGGGATACCACAACAGCAACGGCACACCGAAGCGACCACCGACACAAGCGAAGCGTCCCCCCTACATCAGTACAATCGTATCCCACATCAAACATTGGAGGTACGCAAATGACAACGCCCACCGTAAATCCAGAGCAGTTGATCCCGGAAAAACAGGGACTCCGCCGTGACATGAAATCTCGCCACCTGATGATGATCTCAGTCGGCGGCACCATCGGCACCGGCCTTTTCCTCGGCTCCGGCCAGACGATCCACCAGGCCGGCCCCTTCGGCGCTATCCTGGCCTACGCCGCCGGCGGCTTGATCATGTTCCTCGTCCTGCTCTGTCTGGCCGAACTGGCCGTCGCCATGCCGGTCGCCGGCTCCTTCCAAAGCTACGCCTCCCGCTTCATCTCCCCTGCCGCCGGGTACACGACCGGCTGGCTCTACTGGGTCAACTGGGCGCTCTGCATCGCCGCTGACTTCACCGCCGCCGGCATGATCATGCACAACTGGTTTCCCCAGGTCGATGTCTATATCTGGTGCGCCGTCTTTGCTGTCTCTCTGGCGCTCTTAAATCTGATCTCCGTCAAGGCCTACGGCGAAGCGGAATTCTGGTTCGCCAGCGTCAAAGTGGTCGCCATCATCGGCTTCATTATCGCCGGCGCCGGTCTGATCTTCGGTTTTACAGGAAATGAAGGGGCCATCGGTCTTTCCAACTTCCAGACCGGCGGTGAAGGTCTTTTTCCCAACGGCTTTTACGCAGTCTTCCTGACGATGATCGGCGTCGTCTACTCCTTTCAGGGCGCTGAACTGGTCGGCATCGCCGCCGGCGAATGCGAAGAGCCGGGCAAGCATGTCCCCCGGGTGATCCGCGGGATCAGCCTGCGCATCGTCATCTTCTACGTTCTCGCCGTCACCGTTCTGGCCGGCACGATCCCTTGGGCCGAGGCCGGGGTGCAGGAGAGCCCCTTCGCCACCGTCTTCGGCCGGATCGGCATCCCCTTTGCCCAGCATGTGATGAGCTTTGTCGTCCTCACGTCGGCCCTCTCTGCCGGCAACTCGGCGCTCTACGCCTGCTCGCGACTGCTCTGGTCGATGGCCAAAGAGAAACAGGCGCCCTCCTGGCTCGGCCGCCTCAACAGCCGCGGCGTTCCCTTCTACGGCGTGATCTTCACCCTGGCGCTGGCTTGCCTGTCCTTGCTCACAGAACACTACGCCGCCGATACGGTCTACCTCTGGCTCATGTCCAGCACAGGTCTTACAGGCTGCTTGATCTGGATCATCATCGCCTGGTGCCAGATCAGCTTCCGTCGCGAATACACCCGTCTCGGCGGTTCTGCCGACCAGTTGGCCTTCCGCACGCCCCTCTACCCGCTGGTGCCGATCGTGGCGGCGATCCTGAACATCGGCGTCATCGTCAGCCTCTACTTCGACCCGTCCCAACAGATCGTCCTCTACGCCGGCATTCCGGTTCTGCTGCTCATCTACGGGAGCTACTATCTCTTCATTGGAAAAAAGCGCGAAGGATTTGCGACCGCAGGCCAGGCTCAAGCACCAGCACAAGGGCAACCACAGGCGCAAGCGGACTGACCATACTTTACCCACAGTGTTATCCACAGGCCCTGATGTTAATTGCACAACGATTTGTACCCCCGGAGATCTTATATCAAAGATCAACGGGGTTTTTCTTTTTTCGCCAAATATTTCTGTGGATAACCGCGTGTGGATAAGGTTCCTTCCATCACATTGTGGATAATGTGGATAAAACCGTGGGTAACCCGCAAACAGGGCTTTTTTCAAAAAAACGTTGTGGATAACTCTTGCGCTTTTTCTCCCGCCGTTTGTAACCAACTATTGCCAATTTTACTACAGTACTACTAGAGTCTGCCCATCGCTCTCGCATGGACAGCCGCGCCCTATCGCACCAAGCTGTCTCCACTCCGGTAACGCTGTTCCCGGCGAATCTTGCCGCAAGGTCGGTGATGGCTGTGTTCCGTAAAATGACCGCAATCATCGCCGCGACGGGGCTTTCCGCGCTGGAAGCGGCCGCCCTCTTCGTCTCGCTGGGATGGATGAGCCGCTGGCTGAGCGCGCCCATGCACGACCCCGATTTTTTCTGGCACCTGCAAGCAGGACGGTGGATCTTGGACAACGGGCGCATCCCCCAGGTCGATCCCTTCTCCTTTACCATGACCGGAGAGCGCTGGGTCGCCCACGAGTGGCTTTTCGAGACAATCCTGGCGGGAGTGGAGCGTCATCTGGGCTATACCGGTCTGGTCTGTCTCGGCCTCGGCCTGTACGCGCTGTTTCTCCTGATGCTGCGCTGTTGGGTGCGCCGCGCGGCGCCCCAGACCAGTGACACGCGGCGCAGTTTGGCCATCGTGGCCACGACAGTGAGTCTTTTCCCCTTCTGGAGCCTGCGACCGCAGTTGTTCTGCTACATCCTCCTGGTCGGATTGCTGCTGCTGTGTGAACAACGGCGCCTCAACGGCGGTCAAACGGTCGCGCTGGCCTTGGGTGCCGCCTGCTGGGCCAACAGCCATGGCTCCTTTTTGCTGGCCCCGGCATTGGTTGCCCTGCGGGTTCTGCGAACGGGCCCTTTCCTGACCATTCCCCCAACCGCATCTCGGCTGCAGTGGCTGGCCCGAATCAGAGATGACGAAGTGCGTCATTGGTTGGCTCGTCTCGTCCTGGTGCTGGTCGCCGGGTGCATCACCCCTTGGGGACCGACCCACTACCTCTATCCTTTTCAGGTCACCGGCGACGCCCTGGTCATCGATAGCATCAGCGAATGGCAATCGCCGAACTTTCACCATCCCTATGAAAAATACATCCTGGGCGGCTCGATCGCGCTCTTTTTTCTGGCAGCCGCATGTCGGCCCTTGTCGGCGCTGCGGTGGGATCTCTATTTCCTATCGGTCCTGTTTCTGCTGATGACGTTAACCGCTCTTCGCCATGCCCCGCTCTTTTTCATCGCCTTGACCGCCCTCTTGATGGGGGCGTCTTCGCCGACGCCTCCCCCCTCACCCGGCACTAACCACATCCCCTCCGGCGTAAAAGTCGCCACATTGCTCATCGCCGCCGGCGCCCTCTTCTATGGATTGGCCGGTCTGCCGGGAAAACGTCTCGCCGACCATGTGTCCCCCCAGTACCCCGCCGGAGCCGCCTCCTATCTAGAAACCCATCCAGTGACCGATGAGGACGGTCCCGTGCGGTTGTTCAATCAGTATGACTGGGGCGGCTACCTGATCTGGCGGTTGCCCCATCAACCGGTCTTCATTGACGGCCGGGCAGACCTTTATGCCGGCGCTGTCTTCCCCACCTATGTTCGCATCATGAAACTGGAGGAACCAGAGCCGTTGTTGGAAACCGAGGGTGTCCGGCGTGTTCTGCTGGCGCCGGAAAAGCCGCTGGCCCGCTGGCTGCGCCTGCATCCCGCCTGGAAGGTGGAATACGAGGACGAAAACTCGGTTCTCTTCCGTCGATCCGTCCTTTAGGAAGAAGAGTAACCGCCGGGGACGAGGAGGATGCATCGCCATGCCGCCATCCCTCTCCATCGTCATCCCCGCCTATAATGAAGAAGGACGTCTCGGTCCCACCCTCGCATCGGTGCAGACCTTCCTCAACGTCCTGTATCCCAGCTATGAAATCCTCGTCATCGACGACGGCAGTGACGATGCCACGGCGTCGATTGCGCAAGCCGCCGCAATCGCCAACAGCCGCATCTGCTGCCTCCAAAACGATAAGAACCATGGCAAGGGGTACAGTGTCCGCAAGGGGTTGCTGGCAGCCAAAGGGGACTTTATCCTCTTCAGCGACGCCGACCTGTCCACCCCGATCGAGGAGTTGCCCAAGTTGCTGGACTGGGCCGGTCGGGGCTACCCACTGGTGATCGGCTCCCGCCGCGATCCCCATCAGATCCTGCGACCCCAGCCGTTTTACCGGCGCTGCCTCGGCAAAGCCTTCAACCGCTTCGTCCGCTGGTGGGCCATCGCCGGCATCGAAGACACTCAGTGCGGCTTCAAGCTCTTCCGGCGCGATGTGGCGCGACGGTTGGCGTCGCTGCAACAGATCGATCGCTTCGGCTTTGACGTGGAACTGCTCTACCTGGCCCGCCGCTGCGGCTACGCCATCGCCGAGACGCCCGTCCTCTGGCGCGACGCCGCTGGGAGCAGTGTTCGCCTCTTTCGCGATGGCTTGACCATGCTCGCCGATCTGCTGCGCATCCGCGTCGCCGATTGGCTGGGTCACTACGGCTCGATCATTCGTGATATTCAAGAACAGGGCATCGGTCATCGGGCTGATCCGGAGCAACCTGGGACGGCTGTCTGGGAAGTGGCAACAGAAGATGTTCGGCTCCTGCTCGGTGAGACCTGTGGCGACGAAGGCGGCCAGGGATCGGAGCGATGACAACTCGGGAGATCATCGCTCCTCCGGGGCGTCGCGGGCATCCAGGTAAGCCCGTTCCAGGTTTCTTGCGTGGGTATCGCGATCACAAGGGCGCAAGCCGCTTCCTTCCGGTGACGCCGATGCCGGTGTCGAGGGCGGGTTCAACGCCGAAGTGCCGGCGCGTCTCGCAGGCGAATCCATCGCTGGCCGGAAAAAGACCTCGACGGGAATCTCGAAGAGGCTTTCCAGCGGCTCTTTTCGCCGTACTGCCAAACGGGCCATCTGCCAGACCTGGCGGACATAGTACAGGTTCCGCTCGATCAGATCCGGTCCGGAGAGGGGACCGTGACCGGGAATGACCGTCCTGATGGTCTTTCCCCGCAAGGTGAGCAGGTTGCGCAGGTACCGTTCCGTCCCCCCTTCCCACTCCAGCATCGGAAAGGGATCCTCCAGGCTGTCGCCGGCCAGCAGCAGCCCTTCGCCGGGAAGGGTGACAAGCAGGCTGTCGTCGGTATGACCGGGGAAATGCAGCAGTTCGAGGCGGCAGTCGCCATCGTGAAGAACCATCCGGTCCGTAAAGGTGAGACCCGGCAGGACCAGGGAAACCGCGTCGTAACGGTCATCCTTGGACCGGTACTGGCAGAGGACAGCCGCACCGCCGGTCTCCAACCGCCGGCGGCAAAACTCATGGGCGATGATGGGGCTGCCGGGAAAGGCGCTGTTGCCCCAGACATGATCCCAGTGGTGATGGCTGTTGATCACCCAAAGGGGCAGCTTCTCCCGCCCCCGCTCACGCAAATGGGACCAGAGGGGGTCCATCCGCTCCGGCAGTTCCATCGTGTCGACGACGACATTGCAGCCCGGCAGCAAGAGCAGGGCCGCCGTCGTGAGATACCCTTCCACTTCCGTCTGGAACAGGGTCAGCCTTTCATGAGGGCGGATGATGCGCATAGTATCTCCTTATCGGTCGCTTCTTTCCCTTATGCTTTACTGTATGCCCTACTGTTTCCACATAAAAACGCCTTCACCCTGCTTTCCCCGTCCGCCGGCATAAGGGAACGAAAAATCACGAACACTGAAAGGGAATGAGAATGATCCATTGACCTTGAATCACGGAGGTCTCCCCAACATGAACGTCTCCCTCATGATCACCTGTCTCTGCGACAGCTTTTACCCTGAGGTGGGCGAGGCCGTCGTCCGCGTGCTGCGCCGATCCGGCGCCCAGGTTGCCTTCGCGCCAGAACAGGTCTGCTGCGGCCAGCCGGCCTTCAACGCCGGTTACCACGACGACGCCCGGCGGGTGGCTCGCACCTTCTTGCGCGCCTTTCAAGACGCCGAATACGTCGTCAGCCCCTCGGGCAGTTGCGCCGAAATGGTGCGGGAAAACTTCCTCCGCCTTTTCGACACGTCGCCGGCGGAACTGGAACAGGCCCGGCGGCTGAGCAAAAAGACCTACGAATTCAGCGAATTCCTCGTCAAGGTGCTCGGCGTCACCGCCATCGGCGGGCGCTTTGCCGAGGTGGTCACGTACCACCCCTCCTGCCACATGACCCGCCTTCTCGGTGTCATGGACGAACCGTTAAGCCTCCTGCGCAGCATCAACGGCCTCGAACTGAAGGAACTCCCCCGCGCTTACGACTGTTGCGGTTTCGGCGGCACCTTTTCCGTCAAAATGCCCGAGATCTCCGAAGCCATCGTAACGGAAAAAGCGGAAAACGTCTTGAAAAGCGGCGCCCACCTTCTCGTCGGCGCCGATATGGGTTGCTTGATGAACATCAAAGGCCGTCTCGAGAAAATGGGCCATTCCCTGCCGGTGATGCACATCGCCCAGGTGATCGATCAGGCCCAGGGAGGCAGGTGAACCATGGCTGTCAGCAACAAAGACCTCCATGACCGGATCCAGGCCGCCTTTCGCCATCCCTTTTTGCGCAAAGCCGTCCGATCAGCCACCAACACCCTTAGAGACCGCAAAGCCGTCGTCGCCCACGACCTCGGCCACTGGCAGGAATGGCGCGCCATCGGCCAACAGATCCGCGACCATGTGGTGGACAACCTCGATGTGTACCTGAAGCGCTTCGCCGCCAACATGGCCCGCCAGGGCGCCCAGGTGCACTGGGCTTCTACAGGAGACGACGCACTCAAGATCTTCCTGAATATCGTCGACGCCCACGGCGCGAAACTCGTGCTCAAGTCCAAGTCGATGGTGTCGGAGGAACTGCACGTCAATCATGTCCTGGAGGAACGGGGCATCCGCGCCGTGGAGAGCGATCTCGGCGAATACATCATCCAATTGGCCGGCGAGACGCCCTCCCACATCATCGTTCCGGCCATTCACAAGACCCGGGGCGAGGTGGCCGAACTGTTCGAACAGGACTCCGGCGAAAAGCAGTCACCCGAGACGGCCTCCCTCACCCGCTATGCCCGGCACAAGATGCGGCAGATGTTCTTTGATGCGTCCATCGGTGTCTCGGGCTGCAACTTCGCCGTCGCCGACCCGGGGGCGATCTCCCTCTTTACAAATGAAGGCAACGGCCGCCTCGTCACGACGACACCGCCGGTCCATGTCGTCTTCATGGGCATGGAGCGCATCGTGCCTACCTTCCAGGAACTGGACGTCATGGCCAAACTCCTGCCGCGCTCAGCGACAGGCCAGAAGATCACCTCTTATATGTCGGTCATCCGGGGACCGGCCGCCACAGACGAAAGCGACGGTCCAAAAGAGATGCACATCATCATCGTCGACAACGGCCGCTCCCGCATCCTGGCGAACCCCAAGTACCGCGAGGTGCTCCGTTGCATCCGCTGCGGCTCCTGCCTGAACGTCTGCCCCGTCTACCGCCAGGTGGGCGGCCACACCTATGGCTGGGTCTACAGCGGACCCATCGGCGCGGTGCTGACGCCCCTGCTGCAAAACGAACTGAAAGACTGGGGCGAGACGGTCAACCTGACGACCCTCTGCGGCGCCTGCACCGAGGCGTGCCCCGTTCGCATCCCCCTCCATGAGATGCTCATTCAACTGCGTCTGGAGCGGACAAGCCAGGGATACACACCGGCCCTCGAAAAGACCGCCTTTCGCCTCTGGTCCGAAACCTGGGACAAGCCCACCCTTTACGGCCTGATGATGCGCGCCGCCGCTGTCGGCCAGTTCCCCTTCATGAAAGACGGTCACTTAGAGGGCGGACCTACGCCATTATCGGCATGGACCAACTCGCGCTACTTCCCGCCCGTGGCCGGGCGAACCTTCCGTCAACGCTGGAAACGAGGGGAGGTGTAACCCATGGCGGAAGCCGAATTCCTGCGACACCTGGCCGAGGCGCTTGGGCGGCCAACGCCCCCCAAACCGGCGCCCTTGCCAGACTACCGCCTGCCTCCGCGCGCCGTCGACAGCCTCGACGAGGCGCAGCGCTTAGACGCCTTTGTCCTGGCCTTTGAGGCCGTCAATGGCCGTTTTTTTCGCGCCCATGACTGGGACGAGGCCACCGGGATCGTCCGGGCGCTTCTGGATGAGTTGGCGATCGACGAAGGGCAGGCGGCCGTCTGGACCGGACCGGAACTGGAACCGCTGCGCCGCGCCTTTCCGGACTTATATAGCGGCGGTGAGGCCACCGGGATCGCCCGGCGCGAACTCGGCATCACCTGGGCCCATGCCGCCATTGCCGAGACGGGCACCCTCGCCCTGATGGCCGGACCGGGCAACGGGCGTGCCACCAGCGTGCTCCCGCCGGCCCACCTGGCGATCTTTTCAAAAAACGAGTTGGTCGGCACGATGGGCGAGGTTTTTGAACGCCTCGGCGACCAGCCCTTCCGCGCCCTCAACTTCATTACTGGTCCGAGCCGAACCTCGGATATCGAGATGGATTTGACGATTGGGGTTCATGGGCCAGCGCAAGTGATCGCGCTGTATCTGGAGACGCGATGATTCACTGAATGACGGCGGGTAAAGGGATATACCTCTCAAAAAAGCGAAAGGCCCTATGGTTCCCTTTGATTACGGGGATCCCATGGCCTTTCGTTTTTATATTTCCCTTTCCGAATGCGTTCACTTGCCAATCCCTAGACGCTTTCATTCCTCCCCACCCGATGGCATAATGGGCTTACATCATCGCCATCCAACGCGGTCTGGACACACGGGAGGGTTGACCTGGTGAGCGCATTCCTCGTTTTTGAACCGACTGCCGAACCCTTTATCCCCTATTCCCTCTCCCACATCATCGTCCTAATCCTTCTTGCCGCCATCATCGTCGGTCTCTACCTCTGTCGAGACCGCCTGAGTGAGACTTTTCGGCGGCGATTCCGCTTCAGCCTGGCGGCAGGTCTCTTTTTGCAAGAACTGTTCATACAGGGGTGGAACATCGCCGGCGGCTTTTGGTCGCCGGACGCCTCCTTGCCTCTGCACCTCTGCAACGTGTCCTGCCTCCTCTGCGGTGTCATGCTGCTGAAGGGCAACCAGACCCTCTATGAGATCACCTACTTCTGTGGGCTGATCGGCGCCGCCCAGGCGCTGCTCACACCCGATCTGGGGCCTTTCGCCTTCCCCCATGTCATCTTCTACCGCTTCTTCTTCGCCCATAGCGCCATCATCATCGCTTGTCTCTACATGACCTTCGTTGAAAAGTATCGCCCCTACTGGGCCTCCATCGGCAAGACCGTCGTCATCACGAATCTGTTCATGCTCTTCGTGGGCGCCGTTGATTACATAACCGGCGGCAACTACATGTACCTGCGCGCCAAGCCGGACAACCCGTCGCTGCTCGACATCCTCGGCCCCTGGCCCTGGTACATCCTCTCTCTCGAAGCGGTGGCCCTGTTTCTGATGGTCATCTACTACCTGCCCTTTGCCTTCGGGGACTGGCGAAAGGCTCGCCGCGAAAAGGCGCAGATCGAAAAAGCCCAGGAGACTGCTTCCCCGCGTTCTTCGCAAGGTCAGCCGCCCCTGGGCATGTGAGCAAAAACCGCCCTTCTCCGCGATTCAGCGGTGAAGGGCGGTTTTTCTCAATACAGCTGTATTTCCATTTAATGCGCTAACCCTGCCTTGTTCACGGGCTGCTTTTTAATGCCATTCAAAACTGTGACTCAGGGCGTCTACTCGAACGCGGCGGCCAGCCGGGCCGCGCCTGCCAAGGCTTCCCGCGTCTGAGCCATCAGTTCATCCATGATCGCCTGGGTCGGCTTGATCTCCCTCAAGGGATGCAGGCTCTGACCGACCTGAACCAGGCCGTTCTCGGTGTCGCCTTCGATGGCGGCCATCCGGTTCGTGCCGATGGCCAGTTTGTCCAAATCGCCTTGGGGAGCGCCGATCCGCTCGAGTTCCAGGTACTTTTCGGTCATGCGGTTTCTCAGGCCGCGCACGCCATGGCCACGGGAGTAGCCGGTGACGATGGAATCGGTGTCGACCGCCTCGATGATCCGCTTCTTGGCGTTGGGGTGCAGGGCGCACTCTTCGGCCAGAAGAAAACGAGAGCCCATCTGCACGCCCGCAGCGCCCATCAGCAGCGCCGCGGCAATCCCCCGACCGTCGGCGATGCCGCCGGCTGCGATGACAGGGATGGTCATCTCAGGGACAACGTTGGTCAGCAGCGCCATCGTCGTCAGGGTGCCGATGTGGCCGCCCGCCTCCATGCCCTCGATAACGACGGCGTCAGCGCCTGCCCCTTCGACCCGCTTGGCCAGCTTGACGCTGGGGACGACGGGAATCGCCTTGATCCCGGCGCCTTTCAATTTCTCGAAAAAGGGAACCGGATTGCCGGCGCCGAGGGTGACGAAGGCTACCTTTTCCTCGCAGACCACTTCGACGATCTCGTCCTTGTTGGGCGCCATCAGCATGATGTTGACGCCAAAGGGCTTGTCCGTCAGGCTGCGGGCTTTGCGGATCTCCTCGCGGACCCACTCTGTCGGCCGGCCGCCGGTGGCGATGATGCCCGCCCCACCGGCGTTGGAAACGGCGGCCGTCAGGTTGGCTTCCGAGACCCAGGCCATGCCCCCCTGAATGACGGGGTACTGAACCCCCAACAGCGCTGTCAGTTTCGTTTTCAAGAAAGAAATCCCCCTTCTTCTACCATTCCCGATCATCTTTTCTTTATGTCATGCGTCGGTATGTTACTAATATAACAAAAGAAAGGGGGTAACAAAAGAGAGGTCCCTATCGGCGCGTCGTTTTCTTCTACTCCGCCGTCACCGACGGTCCGCCCTTGCCGCCGCCTGTTCGCCTCAACAGCATCGCCATGGGGACCACAAAGACGACAGAAAGGGCGAAGGCGAAGAACACATCGGCCATGGCCCAGGTGTTGCTGTGCATTTGAATCTGGCCATACATCTGAGTCAACATCGTCGCCTGGGCAGGCGACGTGTCGCCTGTCGCCGCCATCAGCCCGGTGGCTGACTGCTGCATCGCCGGCCAACTGGGCGAAAAGACGTCAAGCCCCTCCACCATGCGGTGCGTATGGAAGACCTGCCGATTCTCCAACAGAGACGTGGTGAGGGCGATGCCGAAAGAGCCGGCCACCGCCCGAACCAGGTTATTCAAGGTCGAGGCGGCGCCTGATTTCATCACCGGAACGGCGCTGACGCCGGCGGTGTTCACCGGCATAAAGGTCAGCCCAAGCCCAAGCCCCCGGATGATCAGCCAGACGTCAAAGACCGATTGAGGGGTGTCCACTGTCAGCGTATGCATCAGGTAGGTCGCGATCCCGATCAGCGGGATACCCACCATCGCCATGGGGCGGGCGCCGATCTTGTCGTACAGCTTCCCCGCCACCGGCATCATCAGCCCCATGGCCACCGCCTGCGGCATGAGGATGAGGCCCGTCTGCATGGCCGAATACCCGCGTATGTTCTGAAGGTAAATCGGCCAAAGCAGCACGCCGCCGATGAGGATGATGTAGAGGCAACTGGAGATGAGCACGCTGTAGGTGAACTGGGGCACCTTGAACAGGCGCAAATCCAGCATCGGGTTCGGATGATTCAGTTCCACCACGACGAGCAGCGCCCCCATCGCGGTAGCCGTGAGCAGGAGCATGACGATGGTGTAGCTCGACCATCCCCAGTCCTGCCCCTTATCGAGAGCCAACAGGTACAGGAAGGCGCTGCCGGAGGAGAGGAAGAGGCCCCAGAAATCAAAGTGAGTCGACGCTCGCTTTTCCGTCTCCGGCAGGAGCGTTTGGCAGAGGACGAAGCCGAGCACCCCGAGGGGAACGTTGATCATAAAGAGCCAGCGCCAACTGTAGTCCTCGACAATGAACCCGCCCAGGGACGGTCCGATCGAGGGCGCGACGGCGATGGACAGGCCGAACAGTCCCATGGCCATTCCCATCTTCTCTTTCGGCACAAAGCGGAACATGAGGGCCATGCTGGCCGGCTGGATCAGCCCGCCGCCCAGCGCCTGAATGACCCGGAAGACGATCAGGCTTTCGTTGTTCCAGGCGAGGCCACAGAGCAGCGAGCCGGCCGTAAAGGCGGCGAGACAGTAGGCGTAGAGGGCGCGATAGCCATAGTTATCGCCCAGATAGGACATGATCGGGATGACAGCCCCGGACACGAGCATATAGGCCGTCAAGATCCACTGGATCTCCTTCGTGTCGACGCTGAAGAGGACCATCAGTTTCGGCAGGGCTACGTTCAAAATCGATGTGTCGAGGACGGCCATGAAGGTGCCGATAACCACGACCATCGTCACCACCAGCACGCCGGGGTGTCCATTTTCACGGGAAGTCATGGTCCGTCACTCCTTCACCCGGATTTTTACGGAAGCGCCAGTGCCGGGAATCAGGGGCGCGCCGGGGACCTGGATTTTGACATTCAGCAATTGGTCTTCCTTCGGCTGCTGCCGGGCCGGCGTCAGCGAAATGATCGGCCAGGTGATCTGTTCCGTGTTCCGGTTGATGGTCGACACGATCCCGGGAAAGACCTGACCCGCCGCCCCGTCGAGGGTCACATCGACGGTCTGTCCAACCTGGACGCGGCTCGACTCCTCTTCCTTAAACCGCGCTAGCACATAGGCGTCGGCCCGATCGGCCACCGCCATGAGCGGCTGACCGGCGGTGACGGCTTCCCCCTCCCGCGCGTCGAGCCGCAGGACTTGCCCGCTGCTCGGCACGAAGACAGGCGTGCGCTGCACCGGCTGATTGGGCGCCGGACTTCCTTCGACAACTGCGAGGACCTCATCTTTCCCCACCGCGTCATTCTCACGGACTTTCAGGTCGGTGATCCGCCCGCCGATCGGGGCGCGGGCCACATTCAGATCGACGGCGACTTTGGCGTCGTCGGTCTGAACGAAATAGACATGCTCATACCCGTAATAGGCGGAGATCAGCACCGTTGTCACGAGATAGACGCCGATGATGAGGACAATCAGCTTTTTGGCCTTCACCTCATCATCCCCCTGTGGAGATCTTGGCGATGACGTTCATCCCAGGAAGAATGCGCAGTCCCTGGTCGTCAAGAATTTTGATTTTCACGGGAATCCGTTGCGTCACTTTGATGAAGTTGCCCGACACGTTGCTGCTCGGCAGCAGGGAGAAGACGCTATCGGCGGCATAGCCCACCTGTTCGACGACTCCCTTCAGTTCCTGACCGGGAAAGGCGTCCACCGTCAGGGTGACCGGTTCGCCCACTGCCAGCCGGTGGATCTTCGTCTCTTCAATCCGGGCCGAGACATAGAGATGCTGGAAGTCAGCCAGCAAAAAGAGACGCTGCCCCGGCGAGACCAGTTCGCCGTCATTGACGGTTTTTTTCATGACCAGGCCCGTCCCCGGCGACCGCACCAGGGCCGAGTCACGGTTTTGCAGGGTCGTGTTCTTCTCCTCCAGGCGGACCATCGTCTCGCCGGCCTGGACCAGATCGCCCTCTTTGACGCGGATCTCCATGACCCGGCCGGCGATTTCGGGACCTACCTTGATCATATCGGCGTCAATGCGGGCATCATCGGTCGTAACATAACGGATGGAATCAATGTAGCTGTAACCGGCGTAGCCAAGGGCGGAAAGCAGCAGGGCAGCGCCGGCGACTTTGGCGATTGTCTTCTTCATTTTGCCGCTCCCCTTTCGGCGACCACCTGGATGGCGTCGCCGTCTTTCAACTCGTTCTGGCCGACGGTGATGATCTTTTCGCCGCCTTTGAGGCCGCTCACAATCTCCATGCTGCTGCCGTCAGATCGACCGGTCGTGACAGGGCGGCTGGTGACGGTGGAACCGTCGGTCACCATGATGACACGCTCGCTGCCCCGCTTGACGACGGCGTCTTTCGGCACCACAATGGGCGCCTTGTTCTCAGCCGCCGGCAGAGTGATTTCGGCGTACATGCCCGATTTCCAGAGCCCCGACTGGGGGAGGCTCAACTTGACGGGATACTCTTTGCTGGCGCTGTTGGCCATGGGGCTGACCGCGATCACCTTGGCGTCAAAGGCCTCTGACGAGACCTGTTCGATGCGCACTTTCATCGTCTGATCGACAGCGATCTGCTTGATGAATTCCTCGGGAACACTCGCCTCCACGACAGGCTCGCTGCTGACAAGGGTCAGCAAGATGTTGGCCGCCGGCGCCGTGGCCGCCATCTCCCCTTCATGGATCGTCTTCGAGGCGACACGGCCGTTGACAGGCGACGTGATCACCGTCGCTTCCAGGTTCAGGCGAGCCTGGTCGACAAGAGCGCTCATCTGCGCCACCGTGGCGCGCAGGTTCTCCAGTGTCTGCACTGTAGCGCCTTCAAGCATCTGGCTCTGTTGCTGCAACAGCTGGTCATAACCGGTCTGGGCCTGTGTCAAGGACAGTTGCGCCGCCTCCAGTTGATTCTTCGATGCGGCGCCGGCGTCAAAGAGCGACTGGGTCCGCTCCATCGTCTTTTTGGCGATATCGAGGGAGGCGGCGCCAGCGGTGATCCGTTGCTCCATCTGCTGCCGTTCCTGCGGCCGCGCGCCGTTTTCCGTGTCGGCCAAGCGGGCTTTGGCGGCCCGCAGGTTCGCTTCCGCCTGGGCGAGGGCGACGCGGAGTTCACGGTCATCCAGTTGGATCAGCGGCTGGCCCACCTTGACCTCTTGTCCCACATCGACAAGAACCTGGACGACCTTGGCGTTTAACTTGCTCATGATGGCCGATTCGGTATCGCCCATCACCCGTCCGGCGACGACACGGGCTTTGTTCAACCCCTGATCCCCGACAGTCTCCACGACGACCTTATGTACCTTCCCATCGGGAGCTGCTCCGCCGCTGCAACCGGTCAGTGTAATCGCTGTGGCGACAATGCAACCGAAGGCGATTCCTTTCACCATGGTCCTTTTGCGTTGTTGTAGATTCGGCATGTCCGTCCTCCTGTCATTGACTAAGGCTGTTTCCAACTATGTAAAAGCAATCGAATGCTCTTGCGAACGAATTCATCGTCCACAGGCGGCAAATGCTCCATCATTAACCGCTCTTTGTGCAGATAAGCGTTGAAAAAGTGACCGAAAAACATCTGCACGGCGATGCCGGAATCGATCGGCGCCAGTTGCCCCGCCGCGATCTTTCCGTCAAAGTAGCCCCTCATCATGCCGGCGTTTCGCCGCGCGATCTCCGTAAAGAGACCGCTGCATTCCGGGTTGTGGGGGGCCTCGCTGACGAGAATCGAAAACAAACTCCGCCGTTCACGCAGGAAGTCGACAAAGCCCTTGGCCACCTGGAACAACCCTTCTTCGACAGGTTGTTCCGCGATCTCTTGCATCAGTTTTTCCAGCACCGGCGCGAATGTGCGCTCCCGCAAGGCCTCACGAAACAACTCTTCCTTGTTCTCAAAGTGATGATAAATGGAACCGACGGTGACACCGCACCTTTCGGCGATGCGCTTGATCGTGGCGCCGTCATAGCCACGCTGACAGGCGATCTCCATCGCCGCCGCCTTAAACATGCTCCGCCGGTCAGAACCGCAAGACTGTGTCAATCCTCTATCACCTCCTAAATGAACGTTCATTTAGCAAACTACATTTTTTCATGAAACCGGAAACCTGTCAATAAGAAAGAAAATCCGCTGACAATTCAATCAGCGGCGAGAACCGAAGAGCAACCGGCTGAGCCCGGTCTGGCGGACATCGACGGCCCGCTCGGGGCACATCTCCTGGCAGCAGAGGCAGCCGATGCACCTGTCCTTGTCCAGTTGGGGGATTCCCTCCATCTGCAGCGCGTCGGCGGGACAGCTCTGCAAACAGATGCGACAACCGATGCACTTCTCACGGTCGAAGGCCGGCAGCGGCCGCAATGACCGCGATAGGGCACGGGCCAAAAAAGGGGGAAGGTAGTTTTCCACAAAGTTGACCTGCCGGTGCGAAGCCGGGCGAAAAGGCGTCGGCTCGATCGATTCGCCGTCATCCAACAGGACCAAGGGACCGACAAGCCCTCGCGCTCGGGCGACACGGTCCATCTCAATCTCCTTGATGGCGATCAGCGAAAGGGCGTAGTGATCGAGGGTGAAGGGACAGCGGGAGGCGAGCAGATAGCCGAAGGGCTTCGGATCTCCCGCAGTCGGCCCGTCGCCCTCCATGCCGATGACACCGTCCATGATCGTCAACGCCGGTCGCAAGGCCAGGTTGAGTTCCACCAGCAATTCACCGAAGGGTTTTCGCTCCTGCACCCGGAAGTGGTATTCGGCCTTGCGCATCCCCGGGATGGCGCCGTAGAGATTTTTGACGGCTCCCGTGTAGCCCGTTTGGGCATGGGTCTTGATCTTGGGCAGGTTGATAATCGCATCGGCCTCCCGGAGCGCTTGCAGGATCGACACCCTGCGCAAGGGACTGCGATCGGTCAGGGCGACCTCCACTTCCCTCGTATCAACGCTGATCTCGATCCCCAACCGCTCCGCCACGGCGACCATGCCCGTCCTTTTGTAGACCATCGCCAGTCCGGCGGCGTTTCCCGAGGGGCCGCCGGGGCTGTCGATGATAAAGGGTGTCGCCCCCGCGGCGATGACCGCTTTCGCCACCGCTTCCACCAGCGCCGGGTGGGTCGTCACGGCGGCAGCCGGGTCTTTGCCCATGACCAGGTTCGGTTTCAGGGCCACCCGCATGCCGGCGCAGATTCGAGTTCCCCATGATTCTTGGCCGATCGAGTCGCCCGGGCCGTCTGTGCCGCCGAGACCGCCCAACCGGTCCAAGAGTCGCCCGACGGCAGCGTCTATCTTCTCTTGCTCATAGCTCCGACAGGCAGTGATCGCCACTGGTTTCGCTGTTTCCGTCAATTTCCGTCACCTCAAAACGCATCCAATCGTCTCATTCCGTATCCATCGATTTAGACAGAGGAGGATGGACGGTTCCTTCCCCCCCGAGTCAGCACATACAAGGCAATCGCCGTGATCGCCGTAACTCCTGCCAACACACCGTAGAGCATCATCCGATCCTGTACGGTGGCGATGATGCCGGCATAGCCGAAAAAGATGAAGATCGCCGCCGAGGCGTATTTGACGACCTGCTCGGGGATCTTCTTGCCCAGCACCACCCCGATGAGAATCCCGATCCCGTTGGAGATCATCATCCCCGTGGTCGTGCCCATCCAGACCGGGATGAGATTGTGGTATTTCGCCGCCAGAGCGACGCTGGCCAACTGGGTCTTGTCCCCCATCTCGGCCATAAAAAAGGCGATCATGACCGTCATAAAGGGGCCGAAGTAAACCTTCTTGTCCTCCCCTTCCAATTCATCGCCGCGAACCGTCCACAGGCCAAAAAAGACAAAAGAGATGGCCGCCGCCAGTTGAATGGTCTCCATGGGCACGAAGGCGGTCAGATAATCGCCCAGCGCCACCGCCAGGAAATGATTGAGCAGTGTGGCGACGAGGACGCCGGCCATCACCGTCGTCGCCTTGTAGCGAGTGGCAAAGGCCATGCCGAGCAGTTGTGTTTTGTCCCCCATCTCCGCCAATACCACCAAGATCGCCGATGCCCAAAATGCTTCCACGATGTTTCCTCCCTCAATAATTCGATGATGCCTCACCATTTCCTTGAACATACCTCGGTGATGCCTCGGTCAGAATCGCCTTCCCCCTGAAGCGAGCGCCCACACAAAAGAACGGCCGGAACAAAACAGAAAGACCTTGGACACGTCAAAAAAACGTGTCCAAGGTCTCGTTAAGCCGCAATCGTCAAGCCGGTAGGCTTGTCCGGGCCGGCAAGGCCAGGCGCTGACGCCAGTTTGTTGACCTTGCCCGTGAAACTACTCCCCTCAGGCAGCTATATGGTAATCCATAATCCTGTGCCTGTCAATCCTGAGCTCCCTCTTCTCCTGCCTCCTGTGCCTCAGCAGCGACGTCACTCATCCGAGCCTGGCATTACCCTGACCGGCTCAGGCAGCAACCGGGCCTCACAGCGATAGATCGGCATCCCCTGGCGGCTGAAGCGACACTCATACTCTGTCATCACTCGCGCCGATAACTCCATCGACGCCAGCGCCGGATCCTTGTGCAGGTCGAAAGTGACCTGTTCGAGGGCAAACCCCTTCGCCGCCATCTCCTCCAGGGAAAAGCGAAACAGTTCTTCATTGTCCGTTTTGAAGCGGATCAGTCCGCCCGTTTTCAGGTAGCGCCGGTACCGATCCAGGAAGCGCTGGTGGGTCAAGCGCCGCTTGGCATGGCGCTCCTTCGGCCAGGGATCGGAGAAATTGAGGTAAAGGCCGTCCACTTCCCCATCGCCAAAGATATCGACGGTCTGCTCCACATTGATCCACAAAAAAGCCAGATTGGGCGCTTCCCACGTTTTGGCCAGTTCCAGCGCGTCGAGGAGGACCTCCTCGCGCAGTTCTGCGCCGATCCAGAAACGGTCGGGACACTCGCGAGCCATCTCATTGATAAACCGTCCCCTGCCCGTCCCGAGTTCCAGATGGATCTCCACCGGCGACGGCGATTCACAACCGAGCCGACCGGCGATATAGCTCTGCCACCGGCCCTGCCACGCCGTCGGTTCCGTCACCAGCCAGGGGGTGTACTCCAAAATCTTCTCCCGTGTGCCCGGGATTCGTCGTAACCGCATAACAACCTCGTCACTTTTCGCCAACAGTATCTGTTTGGCTCATACTATTTTTATCTCGTTTATGCTTCGACTTAACTTGCCTCGATTCAGCTTTTCCGGCCTTACTCGGTCTCAGGCGCTTTGGCGATTGTTCCGTTGTTTCCGCCATGGGATTCCTCGTTTCCAACAATCAGGCAGGCCATGTCTTCCGGGAGATCGGAGGTGACCTTCACCGCCTCGCCGCTGCGGGGCTGCCGCAGGGTCACCCAGGCCGAGTGCAGGGCCTGGCGCCCGATGCGGGGGGAATCTCCGCCATACAGCCGGTCTCCCAGCAGCGGCGTGCCCCGGTGGCTGAAGTGCACCCGGATCTGGTGGGTCCGCCCAGTCTCCAAGACGACCTCCGCCAGCGCCAAAGGCGGCTCCAAAGACGGCTCCAACTCGGCTGTCCCACCGGCTCTCCCTTCCGTCTCCCGACAAGGCGGCTCAAAAACCTCGACCACACGGTAACGGGTGATTGCCCTTTCCCCATCATCGCGAACCATCCGCCGCATATGGTGTTCCGGGTCTCGGCCGATCGGCTCGTCAATGATTCCCACGGGATCAGCCGGCAACCCGCGCAAAAGGGCCAGGTAGCCCCGCTGCAACGTGCCGTCGCGGAGTTGCCGGTCCAGCGTCTGGTGGGCGTAGGCGTTTTTGGCAAAGACGCAGATGCCCGTCGTATCCTTATCCAGCCGGTGCAGTGGCCGGACCCTCGCCTTGATTCCCTTTTCGGCGAAGTAATGGGCCACACCGTGGGCGAGGGTCGGCCGGAAGCGAGCCCGTTGTTCCGGCGGGTGCACCTCGATCCCCGGCGGTTTATCCAGAATGAGCAGATCGGCGTCTTCGTAGAGCACCTTCAGGTCCATGGCAACCGGCGCGAGGTTGCCCTCCTCCTCCTGGTGAACACAGACCTCGAGCAGATCGCCCTCCTTGACCCGCCGGTCGAGATGGGCCCGCTTTCCATTGAGGCGAAACCCGTCGGTGCGGGTAAGGACCTGCAGGCGCCGGCGGGAAAAACCGAGGCAGAATTGCAAGACGCTGCCAATCCGCCGCCCCTCTTCTTCCGCCTTGATGCGATGAGCCAACCATTCCTTTGACACAGCCACGATCCTTTCCAAAAGCAGGGACTACTTGTGTCCCTACGATGACTCTTTGTGATGACTCTTCCTATTTGGCCCAATCGAGCTCATTTTACGCTTGCATCTTCTTGCTCTTTTGATGAGAGCGGTTAGGTTGCGTCAACGACGCCGACGCCAGCTGATTCTCAAAAAGTGTATCATAATCTCACCGGCAGGGAAACTCCGTCGCGGGCAGACCGGGAAAGACAAGGAGAGCGTGAAAAAGCGCCCTTCGTCCACACTGGGACAAAGGGCGCTCGAAAGAAAACGGTGAGAGGAATTGGTGAGAGGAATGGCGGACACAACGAGGCTTAGGCCCTCACGTCGATCCGTTGGCCGAGATGGGGGTTGACGCTCTGCTCCATCATCCGCGTTTGAGCGGAACCCTGTTGCTGGGCCACATCCATCGCTTTCTTTAGGACCAGCATGTTGACAATGTCCCCGTTCGATGCCGCATTGACCAGCGAAGGCGCAGGCGAAGTCAGTTGAGATATGTTCATACCGTTCACCTCCGGGGCATTTTCGGTAACGCTTCAAGCGATGTCTGCATCGAGCAATCTGTTCCATCCCAGTATGCCAGTTTGTCCTTGAAAACGCATGAGACCAAGGTCGGATTCAAAAAGGGATCACACCGACTGGTTCAGCATCTGCCGCTTGTTTGTCGTCACCGGCGTGTACATGAGGTCATAGTATTCGCGGCACATGCGGTGGGATGAGAACTGCCAGCGCGACATGTCGATGCTGAGCATCATCATCTCCACCCAGTGCTTGCGGTTGTTGTTGTACATGGGCAGCACTTCCTGCAGCAACACCCGGTAGAGGGAGTTCATATCCCACTCATCCTGCTCCTGCTGGGACAGGTTCTCACCGGGATGGAAGTCGAGGAGCCAGCCGTTGATGCCATGCTGCACCCCTTCACCGACCCATCCGTCTTCGACGCTCAGGTTTAACACGCCGTTCATGGCCGCCTTCATCCCCGATGTCCCCGAGGCCTCCTGAGGCCGGCGCGGGTTGTTCAACCAGATATCGCAACCTCGCACCAACAAAGTGGCAATGTCCATGTTGTAGTTGTCGATGAAGACCACGTTGTCAGGGTAGCGCTTCTGGAATTCCACCAGGCGGGCGATGATCTCCTTGCCCATCATATCGGCCGGGTGCGCCTTGGCCGAGAAGATGATCTGGATCTTGCCTGTCGCCAGATAGGGATCGATGATCTCCGGATTGCTGAAGATCAGATCGCCCCGCTTGTAGGAAGCGGCGCGGCGGGCAAAACCGATCAGGAGGGTATCCTCCCGCAGGTTGCCCAAACCCTTATCCTTGACATATTCGATCAACTTGCGCTTGTTATCCATGTGAATCGACCACAGGTCGCCCCGCGTCTCAAAGGCCTGTTTGATCCGCGGATCCTGCCAAGTGCCCGGATGCACGCCGTTGGTGATGGAGAAGATCAACGGAATCGACTCCAGGTGGCCCCACATGCGGTGGACCGTCCGGCCATGCAGCTTCGATACGCCGTTGGCCATATAGGAGAGGCGCAGCCCGGCCACCGTCATGCTGAAGGGGTCGCCGCCAAGGTCGCGCATCTGGTTGTAGTTGAGACCGTTGTAAGCGCCCATTCGCCCGAGCGTATCGTGGTCGTGAACCTCATTGCCAGCAGCCACAGGCGTATGAGTGGTAAAGACGATCTCCTGGCGCGTCGTGTGCCAGGCGCGCTCAAAGGATTGACCCTGATTCATCTTCTCCCGGATCAGTTCCAGACCGGCGAAAACGGCATGGCCTTCATTAAAGTGATACACATCGATCAGCAGACCGAGGGCGCGTAAGGCCCGGACCCCGCCGATGCCGAGGATCATCTCGGCGGCGATGCGCTCCTGCCGCCCCCCGCCGTAGAGGCGCTGGGTCATCCAACCGTGGGGGCTGCCGGGAAAACCGGCGTCCAGCAGGTAGAGGGGCACATTCCCTTGATTGTCCAACAGCCAGACCTTGCAGACCACATCATGTTCCCAGATCCGCACCGATACGGTCACACCCGTATCCTTCAGTTCAGGAAACTCGTAGTCGCGATACACATCATAGGGCTGGCCGTTGCCGTCGATGTGTTGCTCCGTATACCCCTGGCGCCAGAGGATACCGACGGCCACCATCGGACGTCCCAGTTCGCGGGCCGCCTTGATGTAATCGCCTGCCAGAATGCCCAGACCGCCCGAATAGATCGGTATGGAAGCGTTCAGTCCGTATTCCATGCAAAAATAGGCGACATGAGGGAGTTCCGTACCGGCGGAATAGAAGACGTTCAATTCCATTCACCTCTTCTCGCGCATTAGCCCACAATTCTATGATAACGGAACGGGCGTCCAGTGGCTAGATTTTTCTGGATGGTTTTTCAATATGTTAAAAAAAGAGAGCCGACCATGCTGCCGACCCCGTTTGTTGTCTCTATGGGTTTTCCTGTGTGACGATGGGATCACCTCTGTGGATTAGGCCACATTATCCTGCAGTTCGCGAACGCCGTCATGTTCGCAGTAGGGACAGGTGCGGGTTCGTTCCACTTCGCCGAGCATATCGACAGACAGTTCCGCCTGAACATGGGCGGGAACGATCACGTTGCGCACAGTGCCACATTCGGTGCATTCCGCCGTAAACCGTTTGATCACAATATCACCTCCTTTGCCGTCACGAAAAATAAGGGGCAATACGACTTTATCTTATGGTAAGATAAATAAGAGATTCATGAAGATCCCATAAAAAATCGGTAAACAATTGGAGGCATCCGGATGGCATCCTATACCCCCGTCGATCTTTCCCGGCTGCTCGGCGCCCTTTCCATGGCCCTGGATTTCACCACCAACGGCCTCTCGCGCCACCACCGCCGGGTCGCTTACATAGCAGTCACACTGGGACGGGCGATGGCGCTTCCGGTCAAACTACTGAAAACCCTCTACTGTGCCGCCAGCATTCACGATATCGGCGCCGTCACCTTCGCTCAAAAGAGCGACCTCACCCGCTTTGAGATCCATTCGCCCAAAAGCCATTGCCAGATCGGAAAGCGGATGCTGGCGAGTTCGCCCCAATTACAAGACATCGCCATCATCATTGAACACCACCATGACCGGTGGGATGAGCCTGGCCGGGACGATTCAACGGTCGATCCCGAACTTCTGCTGCTCGGCGACCTGATCCACCTGGCTGATCGCATCGAAATCCTGCTGACGCCGGCCCATATCCTCTCCCAGCGGCGCGTCATCATGGACGCCATCGGCCCCCTGTTCGGAAGCGTCTTTCGTCCCGAACTCGCCGACGCGATCACCGCATTGGCCGGACGGGAAAGCTTCTGGCTCGACCTGGACTCCCCCTTCATCGATGAACTGACCCGGCAGGCCGTAGGCGCCGACGAGCACATCATCCAACTCCCCTATTGCGAGTTGAAAGGACTTGCCTCCATCTTCGCCCGCATCATCGACAGCAAGAGCCGCTTCACCCTGCGCCACTCCCGCCTCGTATCGGCCTCAGCCACACACCTGAGTGAACTGGCCGGATTTTCCTCGGCCGATGCGGCCCGCATGGAGGTGGCCGCTCTCCTCCACGATATCGGCAAACTGAGCATCCCCGAGGAAATCCTCGAAAAGCCGACCCAACTGACGCCGGAGGAGTACCTGGTCATCAAACAACACACCTATTACAGCTATCACATCCTGAACCAGGTTCCCGGCTTTTCTGAGATCGCCCAGTGGGGCGCCTACCACCATGAACGCCTCGACGGCCGGGGCTACCCCTTTCACATCCCCGGCGACCAGCTCAGCACCGGCAGCCGGATCGTGGCCGTCGCCGATATCTTCTCGGCGCTCGTGGAAGACCGCCCGTACCGGGAGGGACTTCGTCGTGAAAAAGTCGAGTCCATCCTGAGACAGATGGTTAAAGAAAACGCCATCGACGGCGATCTGGCTGACTTGCTCTGCCAGCAGTATGAAGCATTTGAAGAGTTAAAGCACTCGATCGGGTAGGGTCAGGTAGCCTGTGCATCGCCCGAAACACCTCTTCAGCGCGCTCACAGGATACATCCTCCGCGATTTATCATTTGAAAAAGGTTGTTATTTCCAGATCATCGGAAGGACATTAGAAAAAGCCTGGTGGAAACCAGGCTTTTTTTGATGCGCCGTTATCTCAGGACCTCAATGGGTCCGTCGCCGCGTTTGAGCAGCTTTACCGACGTCTTCTTGGGAACCAACACCTTGATCATGTGGTTGATCGCCACTTCCGGATCCACCGTCTCCCCGCAGGTGTAGCAGTCAAGGGCGGCAAACCCCTTTTCGGGATAGGTGTGAATGGAGATGTGGCTCTCAGACAAAAGGACCAGGACCGTCGCGCCTTGCGGATCAAACTGTTGTTTCTGCGACGACAAAACCGTCGCCCCAGCCGCCTTGGCGGCTTCAATCATCTGTTCCTCCAGGAACCGGGCGTCGTTCAATTTTTCAAAATCAACGCCCCAGGTGTCAATGGCGACATGTCGTCCGAAAGTGGAGTAATCCATCATTTCGGCCCCCTTCCCAGCAAATTGGATGCCGGGACCTACGTGATTCATCCGGGGGTGGGTCTAGACCCGCCCGAACAAGGGCGTCGGTCTGATGCTGCAATCCAAACCCGATTTGGATGAATCCTGGTTCCCACAATGAGTATACTTATAGCATAGACGGCAGGGCAGATCAATACTTTTTTTCAGAAGGATTTTATTGTCTAAAACCGGCAACACCCTTGCCCCGTAAGCCCTGACGTGATAGGATTGCATATAGATAGTGCCTTCCATAGCTATCTGAAAAATCGAACACAGGTTGACCTTGTTGCAGGCGCCGCCAAGCGGCTGAAAAGGGAATGAGGTGCGATGCCTCAGCAGCCCCCGCTACTGTAAGGGAAGACGACCCGCCACATCATCCACTGGACGTCAGTCTGGGAAGGAGGCGGGTACGGATGACGCCCGAGCCAGGAGACCTGCCCGCAGCAAACAAAAGACCCACTTCGGGAGGAAGGGAGGGCTTTATTTTGTTGCCCATGGGGACATCCCCACCCGCGCAGATACTCGTTCATCGCGATTCCGGCGATGACTAGACACGAAGGACTTCGCAAGCATAGGATTGTGGTTTTTATCACAACTCCCGTCCGCCAGGTTGAAAAAACAAGGCCTGAAAAAAGTCTGGCCTTACTTAGATAGGAAACGTAAAAAGACCCCTACGCAAAAAGGAGTGTCTGCGAATGCATATCATGGAGGGCTACCTGCCCCTGAGCCACGCCGCCGCCTGGACAGCCGCCTCGGCCCCCTTTGTCGTCCATGGCCTGCGCGCCATCCAAAAGACCGTTCGAACCAATCCGGAAGCAAAAATGCTCCTCGGCGTCGCCGGGGCCTTCTCTTTTGTCTTGTCGGCGCTGAAGTTGCCCTCTGTCACCGGCAGCTCTTCCCACCCGACGGGAACCGGTCTGGGCGCCGTCCTCTTCGGACCCACCGTCATGACTGTCCTCGGCGCCATCGTGTTGCTCTTTCAGGCTCTCCTGCTCGCCCACGGCGGGATCACCACCCTCGGCGCCAACGTGTTTTCCATGGGCATCGTGGGACCTTTCGCCGCCTACGGCGTCTACCGCTTAGGGCAGCGGATGAACCTTTCCTCTAATATCTCCATCTTTGCCGCCGCGGCCATCGGCGACCTGGCCACCTATGTGACGACGACGGTGCAACTCGCCCTAGCTTTCCCGGACACCGCCACCGGCGTTGTTGGTTCCATCGTCAAATTCGGCTCCGTCTTCCTGGTCACCCAGATCCCTCTGGCGCTCGCCGAAGGGCTGCTGACGGTCGTCATCTTTAACGCCCTCTCGAAATACTCCGCCGCCGAACTGTCGGCGCTGAACATCTTCTCGAAAGAGGTGAAAGCATGAACGGGCTCCGGAACAAACTTGTCTTGACGACAGCGCTCCTGTTTCTGACAGGCGTTCCCCTGATCATGCACTTCACCGGCGGTTTCTCCGGCGCCGATGACCAGGCCGGTGAAATGGTTCAATCTATCGCCCCCGATTACAAACCCTGGTTCGAATCCATCTGGGAGCCTGGCGAAGAGGCGGAACCGCTGCTCTTCGGTCTCCAGGCCGCCGCAGGCGCCAGCTTCATCGCCTACTACTTCTCCCGCCGCCGCAACAGTGAGCGGGTCAGCATGAACAGCAACGTGGGCCGCAAACCTCTTGGCGATGCCTAGTTGCCGGCGATCTAACGACGCGCTGACAAACGATGTAGAAAGATGATAAAACGGGGTCAAACGTATGCTCTTCACGATCGATCAGTGGGCCTGGGCCAACCGGCTGCGGGACAAATCGCCGACCTGGAAAGGAATCGCCGCGCTCCTGGGGCTGCTGGCTAGCCTGCTCTCGCCCACCCCCTGGCTGTCCGGCTCGATCACGCTTCTCTCTGGCGCGCTGATCGTCTTCGGCGCCCGCATCCCCCTGTCCGTCTTCCTCAGACTGATGTCGGTGCCCGGCCTCTTCCTGCTCACCGGCTGCGTTACCGTGGCCCTGTCGCCTTCCCCCCTTGACCCCGTGGCGCAGGTGACCATCGGCCCCTACTCCCCTGGCATATCAGCTGCTGGTCTGCAACAGGCCGGCATCCTCTTCTTTCGTTCCCTCGGCGCCACCGCCAGCCTCTATTTTCTCGTGCTCACCACGCCCATGGTCGATGTGATTGAACTGGTGTCGCGCCTGCGGGCGCCCAAGATCGTGACAGAACTGATGCTGCTCATCTATCGCTTTATTTTCGTGCTCATGGAGACGACGCAAGCCATCCTGCTGGCCCAGGAATCGCGTCTCGGCTACGCCACCCAAGCCAACAGCCTTCGCTCCCTCGGCATCTTGGCCGCAAACCTTTTCGTCCGTTCCCTTATCCGCTCCCGGGAGCTCTACATCGCCCTGTCAGCCCGGGGGTATGAAGAGGAACTGCGCGTGTTGCCGCGGACCAGGGAGAACTCTTTTTTACGCTAGCCTGTTCAAGGCAGACCTTATCCGCTCCCTATCGGTGGAATGCCCCGTACGAAATCAGAACTCCCTAAAAAAGAGGATGGTTTACATCGTGACAGCCCTGTTGGAAACGGAACACGTGGAATACAGCTACCCCGACGGCAACAGCGGCCTTCGGGGTATTGACCTTTCCCTCACGGCGGGACGCAAGATCGCCATCGTCGGCGCCAACGGCGCCGGAAAATCGACCCTCTTTCTCCATCTCAACGGGGCCTTGAAACCGCGCCGTGGCGTCGTCCGTTTCCAGGGCCGGCCCATCGACTACTCCCGCCCAGGCTTACGCGAATTGCGCAGCCAAGTCGGCCTCGTCTTCCAGGATCCCGACGCCCAGCTCTTCTCCGCTTCCGTCGAACAGGACATCTCCTTCGGCCCCCTCAATATGGGACTTCCCGAAGCAGAAGTGCGCCGTCGCGTCGATGAGGCCATGGCGGCCACCGGTATCACCGAACTGCGCCACCGGCCCGTTCACGCCCTCAGCTACGGCCAGAAAAAACGGGTCTGTATCGCCGGCGTGGCGGCCATGCGCCCCCGCGTCATCATCCTCGACGAACCGTTGGCCTGGCTCGATCCCGCCGGAGCGAAAAGCATCCTGGACCTGCTGGAGCGTTTGAACCAGGAAGGCACGACCATCGTCATGTCCCTGCACCAAATGGACATTGTGGCCCGCTAGTCTGACGAGGTGGTCCTGTTGGATCAGGGGCAGCGGCTCTTCCAGGGAGCGCCCCGGGAACTCTTCGCCCGACGCGATCTGTTGACCCAAGCCGGTCTGGAACTGCCTTGGCCCATGGAGATGCATCAGGCCTTGATCGATCGCGGGATACTCCCCGTTTCGAATGATTCCTCCGGGATAGGCGTGCCGCTGGATCGAGACAGCCTGCTCCGGTCGCTCGAACAGGCCTGGCAAACACGCGACTGTCCAAAATAGCCCGGACAACCTGTCACGAAAATGACCCGGAACAAGGGATCTCCCATTGTTCCGGGTCATGCTTTTTTAGTCTCTTTGCGCGTTCTTTTGGCACACGACGCCCCGGCCTTGCCCGACGAAAAGGGGAGCGCCGATCCGTTGGCGCAGCCATTCGACGGCCTTCGTAGCCGCTTCCGGCACAGAAAAACCGTGGGCGAGGCCGGCAGCCAGCGCCGATGCCAGGGTGCAGCCGGTGCCATGCAGATCGGCGCCCGGCGTCCGTTTTCCCCAGATCCAGTGTCGCTCCTCCCGGCTGATCAACAGATCGACGATCCGGTCATCCGCCAGTTCAGGCAGGTGACCGCCCTTAAGCAACACCCATGTCGGCCCATACTGAAGCAGCCCTTCCGCCGCCGCCGCCATGTCCTCTATGCCGCGAATGGGCATGCCCGAAAGTGCCTCCGCTTCCGGCACGTTCGGGGTCAGCACGGTGGTGATGGGCAGCAGATCGTCCCGGAAAGCCTCCAGCCCGCCACCGACCAACAGATTGACACCGGTGCCGGAACTGAGAACCGGATCGACGACCAGGGCGGGCGCGGCGCCTTCCCGGACATAGTCGCCCCACAGGCGCCCGAGCCCGCTGATCACGGCGGGCTGCTGCAGCATGCCTGTCTTGACCACGGCCGGTCGGAGATCCCACAGGACATCGCGGATCTGTTCGAGCACCCATTGGGCAGGCAACGGGAAAAGACCCAGCACGCCGGCGCTCGTCTGGCGCGTCAGCGCCGTGACGGCAGCGCCGCCGTAGACGCCAAACTGCGCCAAGACCTTGAGATCCGCCTGAATACCGGCGCCACCGCTCGGATCGGAGCCGGCGATCGTCAACACCTTGGGCAACATGATGCTCGCTCCTGTTCACTAGCCCGGTATACAGGCTATCGAAAATGATTGTACCCTTTCGCCGCCAACGGAACGACGTTCCTGTCCGTTTCGGGAGGATAGACGGCCATGATCCCCTCGGCCTGTTCGGTCAGTCGACCGATCACCGTCACATCGGTTCCCGCGTCTTGGCGCACTTGCGCGATCAGTCCGGGAACCTGCTCCGGCGGCGCAGTAAAGATCAACTCGTAATCCTCGCCGCCGGTGAGCGCCCATGCCAACAGGTCTTGCCCGGTCGCTTCGGCCAGTCGCCGCGTCGCCGGGTGGATCGGCAACGCCGCCACATCGATTCGCGCGCCACAGACCGAGTTCCGGCAAAGGTGGTGGACCTCGCTGCTCACGCCGTCGCTCACATCCATCATCGCCGTCACCCCGCCATGCTCGACGAGGGCCATCGCTTCTGCCACCCGAGGCGTCGGATCAAGGTGCCTCGACAGCAGGAGCTTCCGGTCGGCTTCACTGACCGCCGCCATACCGGTTCCCGCTTTCTCCCTTCCCGCAGAAAGCAGCAGATGCAGCCCCGCCGCCGAGTCGCCGACAGAACCGGTCACGAGTATCAAGTCCCCCGGCGCTCCTCCCCCTCGACCGATGGGCCCTTTAACCGCCAATCCGAGCAGGGTGACGTTGAGCACCCACTTGTCGGAGCGAACCGTATCGCCACCAGCCAAGACGACGCCGTAACGAGCAGCCACCTCTCCCATGCCGGCGTAGACCTCTTCCACGTCCTCCACAGCCGCGCCGGCGGGAACGCCGATGGAGAGAAAGGCCCACGCCGGAATCCCCCCCATGGCGGCGATATCGCTGATGTTGACGGTCAGGGCCTTACGGCCGAGCAGACGCCGCCGCTCCGGCGACCAGAGGAAGTGGACGCCCTCGACAAGCATGTCTGTCGTGACCAAAAGGGACTTCCCCGCGAGCCCGTCGATCACGGCCGCGTCGTCGCCGATCCCCCAGCGCAATCGGGGGGATGCTATTGCCGACGTGAGACACCCAAGCCCCCCGCCCCGGCTGTCATCCGGCGAACCGGCAGCGGCAGACTGCCAGGCCCGGGCCAACCGTTCGATCAAGCCAAACTCGCCAACCGACGCCAGAGGGGTGCCCTCTTTTTGCCTGTTCACTGGCTCGCCTCCGTGCTCCCCGTCCGGGCCACTTCCGCGGCAATCCCTCGTGCCGCCTGTTCCGGATCGCCGGCGCTCATGATCGCCGAAACAACAGCCACACCGCGACCGCCTGCCGCCACCACCGCAGCGGCGTTGCCAGCATGAAGGCCGCCAATGCCGACAACAGGGATGGAGATTGCCCGGCAAATCGCAGCCAATCCCTCCAGGCCGATCCCCGGCGCCTCTGCTTTCGTCGGCGTCGTAAACACGGCGCTGGCGCCGACGTAGTCCGCTCCGGCCTGTTCGGCGGCGATGGCTTCTTCCACCGATGACGCTGAAATGCCGATGCAGACATCAGCCCCGAGGATTCGCCGGGCCATCGCCAAGGGCATGTCCTCCTGCCCGAGGTGGACCGCCGGGGCGTTGACCGCCATCGCCACATCGATCCGATCATTGACGACGAAAAGAGCGCCGTAACGGCGGCACAGATCATGGATCGCCTGCGCCTCTTCGACCATTTGCCCCGTTCCGGCCGCCTTTTCCCGGTACTGAACGATGTTCACCCCGCCACGCAGCGCCGCCTCGACCGTATGGAAAAAGGACCGGCCGCCACAGGCGCGCCGGTCTGTCACCAGATAAATCCACGGGACATCCCTATGAAAAACCGACCCTCCGGCTTGTTCCGGCACGGGCTCGTCCCTCCATCTCTTTCTATTCAACCATGCCAATGGCTTCAACCCGAGCCAGTTGCGCCGCCCGCTCCCCAGCGAGCCGGTATACAGCGTCAAAAAAGGCCGTTTTGAAGGTCATCGGCCCCCGTGGCGCCGGCCAGGTCGGCCCGGCCTCCTCGAGAGACGACCGTCCGGCAGCGATCTCTCCGGCTGCGCCGTAGAAGGCCAGTGCGGCCGTCGCCGCTACAAGGGGATCTTTTTCGACGGCGCAGAAGCAACCTGTCACCGATGAAGCCATGCAGCCGGTTCCCGTCAGGCGGGCCATCCAGGCGTCGCCGTTTTCGATCTTCATCGTCTGTCGTCCATCCGAAACGTAATCGACGACACCGGTCACCGCGGCCACGACGCCGAAGCGCCGAGCTAACGCCCGAGCGGCGGCGCAGGCATCGCCGCTCACCGCATCGACGCCCTTCACTTCCCCATCCAATCCGGCCAATACCGCCGCTTCCGCCGCATTGGCTCGGATGACGGATACCTTAACCGCTTCCAGGATGCGCCGGCACGATTCGGTGCGCAGCCCTGTCGCGCCGGCCCCCACCGGGTCGAGGATGACCGGCACACTGGCCTGATTGGCTGCCTTGCCGGCGATCATCATCGATTCAATCCAGGGGAGGGTCAATGTGCCCACGTTGAGGACGAGCGCGCCGGCAATGGCGGCCATCTCGGCCACCTCTTCCGGCGCATGGGCCATCACCGGCGAAGCCCCCGTCGCCAACACCATATTCGCGCAGTCATTCATCGTCACGTAGTTCGTCAAGTGGTGGATGAGCGGGCGTCTCTCCCGCATGATCGCCAGTTTTTCGGCGAGGCAACTCCCAACCCAGTCCCTCATCGCGATTCCTCCTCTGGAACGATTCCCCCATGGCGACAGGACACCCTGAAGAAGCGCTCTCCCCCCTGCAGTGTGACCCTTTTTCACTGACCCCTGCAGGAACGGTTAGCAGGAGCCTGCCGGTCTGCCCAGATAATCGCTGACGATGCGCATGGCGCAGTAGGGACCACACATGGAACAGCCGGTCTTATCACGCGTATGGGGATGTTTGTCAAAGGCCGTCGGATCCATCGACAAGCGGCGCTGTTCGCCCCAGTCAAGATCCTTGCGGGCCTTGCCCATGGCTTTGTCCCAATCCATGGCGCCCTTGATCCCCTTCGCCAGGTCAGCGGCATGACCGGCGATGCGGGAGGCGATGACGCCCTGGCGGACATCCTGCTCAGTCGGGAGACTCAGGTGTTCCGCCGGGGTCACATAGCAGAGGAAGTCGGCGCCGGCCGCCGCAGCGATGGCCCCGCCGATGGCCGAGGTGATGTGATCATACCCCGGCGCCACGTCGGTGACCAGGGGGCCGAGCACATAGAAGGGCGCCTCTTCACAGAGCCGTTTCTGCAGTTTAATGTTCATCTCCACCTGATCCATGGGCACGTGACCGGGGCCCTCGACGATCACCTGCACACCGGCGGCGCGGCAGCGCTGGACCAGTTCGCCGAGAACCATCAGTTCCTGCACCTGGCCCCGGTCCGTGGCGTCGGCGATGCAGCCGGGCCGCAGCGCGTCGCCAAGGCTCAGGGTGATGTCATACTCCTTGGCGATCTCCAGGATGCGATCAAACTGGGAGTAGAAGGGGTTTTGACGCTGGTGATGAATCATCCAGCCCGTCAAGAAGGAGCCCCCGCGGGAGACGATATCAGTGATGCGCGGGTGCTTGCGCAGCCGTTCCAACGCCTCCATCGTCAGCCCGCAATGAATGGTCATGAAATCGACGCCATCTTCAGCCTGCTTTTGAACAGCCCGCAGGATATCCTCTTCTGTCATGTTGATGATGGCGCCCTTCAATTCCTGGGCCTCCACTGTCGCCTGGTAGATGGGCACCGTGCCGAAGGCGATGGGGCAATCAGCGATCAGCGCACGGCGCACGCCATCGATATCGGGGCCGGTGCTCAGGTCCATGACGGCGTCGGCGCCGCACTCGATGCTGATGTCGAGCTTGCGTTTTTCAAATTCGATGCCCGACGTTCCCTTTGACGTGCCGATATTGGCGTTAACCTTCGTTCGCAGGCCCCGGCCCACGCCGCAATAGGAAGCGCGAGGACGGCGATTGTTGGCCGGAATGACGATCCGCCCGGCGGCGATCTCCGCCATCAAGGCTTCCGGCTGCCACCCTTCCGACTCGGCCACCTGGACCATCTCCGGTGTAACTTCCCCTCGCAGAGCCTTTTCCATCTGAGTCCCATAGATTCTGCCTAACTGCATGACGATACTCCTCCTCATTTGATTCTGCCCTGCACGGATAAAGAAATCCCTTCCCGAATGCAGGAAGGGAATACGCGCGCCAAAAACTCGCGTTATCCGCTTTCCTCCGCTGGCATTCCTCCAGATCAGGTGCAAAGGGTCGACACCGCTGTCGCCGGCGCCCTCTCAGCCCGGGCATCGTCCGGGCTCCCCTAGCGGTAAACCTTATGAAGTTACCGATTGCCTGCTGCTGGTTCTATTCGACAAGAATAGAAATATCCCTTCTCCAATAAACGGGCAGGATTTTTGTCTCTTGAAGGCGAATTATTTATAACTGATTTATGGCCCAATCGCTTCAATTTTCTTGCCTCTTTTTCTCGGCTTTTTCAGGTCTTTATCCGAGCCTTTCTCTAGGCTTGCATGGAGGCCTGTCGTCCGTTGCGCACCAATGCCACTAGCAAAGGGGGCGGCCCGGTTGAGAAAAGTATCCATCGAATCCGTTGAGCCGGGCATGATCCTGGCGCGCAGCATCTACAGCGCTGACGGAAGGACCCTGCTTGGCGCCGGCATCACTCTTTCCACCCCCTTCATCCGGCGGCTGAAAGAGTTGGGTGTACCGGCAGTCCTGATCAAGGATCAGGTGATCGGTGATCTAACCGTCCCCGACGTGCTCAGCGAGCAGGTGCGGCTCGCCGCCGTGCAGACGATCCGTCACTCCTTCGCTCGCGTCCAATTGCACGCCGATAAAGGCTTAGAGCCGATGGCTGTCAAGACAGCCACCTCTGACATCATTGACGAGGTGCTGCGCAACCGTCATGTCATGTACCACGTGGCTGACATTCGCACCTTTGACGATTACACCTTCGGCCATTCTGTCAACGTCTGTGTGCTGTCCGTATTGACGGGCATCGCCATGGGATATAACGAACTCGAACTGTACGACCTGGCTTGCGGCGCTATCCTCCATGACATCGGCAAAATGCTGATCCCCTTGGAGGTCCTGAACAAACCCGGACGGCTGACGCCGGAGGAATACGCTGAAATCCGCCGCCACTGCGACTACGGCTTTGAGATCATCCGTCACCAATGCGAGTTCTCCCTGGCGGCCGCCCATGTGGCCTACCAACATCAGGAACGCTTCGATGGCTCGGGATACCCCCGCCAGCTCAAAGGGGAAGAGATCCACGAATACGCCCGCATCGTCGCCATCGCCGATATGTACGACGCCCTAGTGGCCGATCGAGTCTACCGCAAGGGCTACCTCCCCTACCAGGCCCACGAGATCATCCTGGCGGCCAGTTGCCGTGAACTGGACCCGAACATATCTCAGATCTTTTTGCAGAATATCGCCATCTACCCGATCGGAAGCACAGTGCAACTGAACACGGGAGACATCGGCGTCGTCGTCGACGTGAACAAGGCCTTTCAGAGTCGGCCTGTCGTGCGCCTCCTCTACGACGCTGACGGCGCCCCCCTGAAGCGGCCCTACGAGTTGGACCTGACCCGGCATCTGACCGTTTTTGTCGACAAGGTGCTCTTCGAGGAGCATGTGAAGGAATTGACCACCCCTCACTACCAGGAAGCAAAATAGGAAAAATCCTTTTAAGCAAAGAAAGATGGCGTGCAAACGGGCTCCCCCGTTTGCACGCCATTTCCTGTGTCCAAGTGACTTTCAACGCCACCCCTGAACATCCCCGATCAGATGGTTCCAATTCGGATCAATAATAATGCCAAATGCTCCGGTATGCCTGCGGATCCTCGCCCCGCTGTTCCATCTCCTGCAAAAAATCCAGGATAGCCACGTCGGTAAACAAAAACGGTTGGGGATCCGACGGCATATCCCAGGGGTAGAATTCGTAGATCCGCCGGCCCTGGCGGTCGACCATGATCACCTCGTGATCCTGACCGGCGCGCAGGTAGTTTTTCCCGAGGCGAGGGATGTTGAAGACAGCTTCATCAGATCGCGCAAGGCCGGGCAGCAGCCGCGCTTCCTCGGCCTGCTCCTGGAGCAGGCGGGCGATGGGCGCCCGGTAGGCGCGCGTCTCCTCTTTGCCCTTGGTGTTGAAGGTGTAGTAGGGATCGACGCCGACCAGGCGCAACAAACGGCGCAGCGCCGCCATCTCGAAGCGCCGGGCGTTTTCCAGTGTAAAGACAGCCTGATTGTAAAGGGGCAACCCCCGCTGGCGCAAGCGCTGGAAGGCCTCAGCCGCCTCAGGCGTCACCTCATAGGGGTGTTCAACATGGGTCATGACGACCACTTCCCGCCGCCCGGGCAGCCGGTACGATGCCAGCAGGTCGGCAAAGGCGTCGGTGATGCGCATCGGCAGGACGACAGGCGTCCGGGTGCCGATGCGGATGCGCCGGATATGGCGGAAGGCGCTGACGGCGTCGAGCAGCCTCTTGAGCGCGCCATCGGACATGATGCCGGGATCGCCGCCGGTGATCAGCACCTCTTCCACTTCGGGATGCTGGCGGAACCAGGCCAGGGCTTTGTTCATCTTGTCTTCACTGGCCGCCGCCTTCGGCGAGAGGACGTCATCGATCTCCCAGTTGCGCTGGCAATAGACACAGATCTGGGCGCAAGTGTTGAAAGGCTTCAAGATGGCGATCATGGGGTAGCGACGGGTCACCAGCCGTTCCGGCGATGTGTCCCGCTCGCCCATATAATCAAATCTCTTGGCGGCATCCCCTCTCCCCGCCGCCATCGCTTCCACATAGTCCGCCGGCGGAATCACCTGGGCGCGAACGGCATGGTCAAAGCGCCGGTGGGGCTCGCGATCCATCAGCATGACATAATAGGGTGTCACCCCGAAGGCGATCCCTTCGGCGCACGCCTTGTCAATGGCCGCCCGCTCCTCGCCAGAGAGTTCGACCAGTTCCTGCATCTGACCGGCGTCACGGATCACATGGCGGCATTGCCAGCGCCAGTCGTTCCATTCTTCCCGCGTAGCCCCAAAATGGTCCAAAATCCGCTGGCGGTTGGCTTTCCGCTGTTGGATCACCCCATCGATCAGACCGTGAGCAAACCCTTCGACCTGCTCCTGCACGGCTTGGCCCAATTGGCTCAGGCGCATATCCCGTCCCGGCGCTGCAGACGGGTGTGACTCATACAGCCCTGTCTTTTCTTTCATCGCCAGGAAGAGATGGCGCATCTCCTCCACAAAGGCCGCAGAGGTGGAGACCGGTTCCCCATGGGCCAATTGGTACAACACCTTGAGGGCGCTCTCCTGGGTCAGCTCCTCGTTCCGGCGAGCGAAGATGTTTTTCAGCACCTGAATCGCCTTCCGGCTGAGCGCCCGCTCCGATGGCGCAGTCAGCGCCCGTGAATGCAGGCTTTTTCGTTCAAAGTCGATCAGGTAGTTGAAAGCGCGTTCCCTGGCTTCTTCGAGGGTGCGGCTGTGGCAGAGCAGTTCAAAGAGGATCGGGTTCTCCTCCCAAAATCGCTCCAGCGCCCGCTGCACATCCGCTCCGTCAACGACTTGAGCAGGCCGCAAAACAGCCGAACCATCCATAAGTCATCCTCCTCTTTGTTGTCATTGACAGGGAAGCAAAAAGCCCGCGGCCTGGAAAGCCGGGGGCTTGAACGCGCATTCAACTAAAGCCTGACAAATGGCAGACTTTTGCGCCCCAACGCACCATCGACGCTGACGAAGTTAGCTGACGGATTCGGGTGGAATGATTCACCCTACCGGCGCAACAGCCGGATTCACCCCAATAATTGGTTCCCCCGCTTCCTGAAGGACAGGAATTAAGCGTTCCCGTGGGCATATGTGCTTGTAACGTATACAGTATATCAGCGTTCCCAACAAAAGTACACCATAATTCCCCAAAAAAACGAAAAACGGCCCTCTTTAGCGAGAGCCGTTTTATCAACGTTATCGGAAATTCGAACCCATGATCAAACCGCTTTTTATTGCTTTTCTGGTAATTCTACTCACCGTGTCAGCAAGCCGGCTTACTCGCCGAGCATTTTCTTCAGGTCTTCTTCCACATTGCCGATCAGGTTCAGGCCGAAGTTTTTCACCAGCACATCGACCACATTGGCCGTCAGGAATTCCGGCGCCCGGCCGCCCAGGTAGATGTTCTTCACGCCGAGGCTGAAGAGGCCGAGGAGGATGGCGCAAGCTTTTTGCTCAAACCAGCTGAGCACGATCGACAGGGGCAGGTCGTTGACGCCGCATCCAAAAGCCTCTGCCAGCGCCAGGGCGATCTTGACAGCCGAACCGGAGTTGTTGCACTGGCCCAGGTCAATGTAGCGGGGGATGCCGTCGATGTCGCCGAAGTCGATGTCATTGAAGCGGAACTTGCCGCAGGAGGTGGTGAGAATGACGCAGTCCTTCGGCACAGCCAGAGCGAGTTCACGGTAGTACTCCTGCTCCTTGATCGGCGCGTCACAGCCGGCGATGACAAAGAAACGGCGAATCTTGCCGGCCTTGACGGCTTCGATGATCTGCGGGGCCAGGGCCAGCACGTTCACATGGTGGAAGCCGGTGGTCATCGTCTTGTCCGATTCCCAGTTGGCATCAGGCAGAGAGAGCGCTTTTTCGATCAGCGCCGAGAAGTCATCGTTGACGATCTTGGGGACGCCTTCGAGGCCGGCGCAGCCGTAGGTCCACATGCGGTCGCTGTAGGAGCCGCGAATCGGCATGACACAGTTGGTCGTTCCTAAGATGGCGCCGGGGAAGGATTCAAAGAGCTTGCGCTGGTCGTGCCAGGCCTTGCCCACATTGCCCTTCAGGTGCGCGTATTTTTTCAGTTCCGGATAGCCGTGAGCCGGCAGCATCTCCGAGTGGGTGTAGATGTTGACGCCCTTGCCCTCAGTTTGCTTGAGCAGTTCCAACAGGGCGTGCAGGTTGTGGCCAGTGACGAGGATGCACTTGCCCTCCACCTTGTCCGAGGAGACGGCGACGGGAACGGGGATGCCGAACTTGTCTGTATGGGCGCGGTCGAGCAGGTCCATCACCTTGACGGTGGCGGTGCCCACCTTCATCGCCATGGCCACATGCTCGCCGAGATTGAAGTTAGAATTGGTCAGCGTCGAATAAAGGGCTTCCTGGGTGATGGCGTCCACCTCAGGGTCGCTGTAGCCCAGTTCCCGGGCGTGGGTCGCGTAGGCGGCGACACCTTTCAAGCCAAAGATGATCGTATCTTGGAGGCTGGCGATATCCTCGTTTTTTCCGCAGACGCCGACTTTCGTGCAACCGCCTTTTACGGTTTGCGAGCACTGGTAACAGAACATGAAGCAAATCCCCTTTCGTTTTTATAACTTACTAACTTACTTATATAATAACGGTCCTTAGACGCAGAATCTGTGATATTTGTCACAGTCGAGCAGAAAAATATCTTGCCGGACATTGCGGCCCCTCTGGCCCAATGCTACAGTTATGATTACATACTTGGCGCTGGACAGGCTCATCGGCTTCACCCGCACGGCAACGGCGGAGGAGGGCGACAGGGGGCAGCGCATCAACACCAATGAACCCCGAAGCAAACAATTGCACCCGCAAGCGCCTTTACGGGAAAGATAGGATGTAACAAAGGAGGATTTCACGTTGCTCGTTCATGAACTGATCCGGAAGGGCCGTCCCGAAAAAGGAGCGCTCTTTGCAAAAAGCGGCAGTTACAGCTATGCTGCCCTTCAGGAGACGGTCGATCGTTACCGCCGCTGTCTCCACGCCCGTGGCATCGGTCCCGGCGATCGAGTCGGCCTCTTTTGTCACAATTCGGCAGAGTTCATCTTCGCCTACATGGCCATCGCCAGCCTCGGCGCGGTCATCATCCCCCTCAACATCATGTTCCGCCCCCGGGAGATCGCCTACATCCTCAGCGACGCCGACTCTCGCCATGTCGTCACCGACCGCCCCCTGGAACTGGCAAGCGCCGAGTTGAATGACAGCGACTTGCCCCTTCAGCACCTCCTGCCGGAGATAGGCGAGGCGGCTTCCGCTTATCGCGACCACCCCCTTCCCGACGTCCACCTCACCCCGGAAGACCCCTGTGTCATCCTCTACACCTCTGGGACGACGGGACGACCCAAGGGCGCCGTCCTCTCCCACCGCAACCTGGTCAGCAACGCTCGTTCCTACACGGAGACGATCAAGGCCGTCGAGTCGGACAACTACCTCTGCGTGTTGCCCCTGTTTCACAGCTTTGCCTGGACCTGCTGCGTCACCACGGCGCTGCTCAATGGCGCTTCGATTACCATCATGGAATCGTTCCAGCCCAAGGAAGCCCTTGCCTTGATCCGTGATTGCGGCGTCAACGTCGTCACCGGCGTGCCCGCCATGTTTGGAATCTACAACTCCCTCGCCGACCCCCGGGACCTGGCCAATGTTCGCCTCTTCGTTTCCGGCGGCGCTTCCCTGCCCGTCGAAACGCTCACCCGTTTCAACGAAAAAACGGGCCAGTCCATCGTCGAAGGATACGGTCTTTCCGAAGCGTCGCCGGTCGTCACCTTCAACCCCATCGGCGCGACAAAGCCCGGTTCCATCGGCCTCCCCCTCCCTGCCGTCTCGGTCATGATCGTCGACGCCACAGGCCAGGATCTGCCTCCCGGCGAGGTGGGCGAACTGATCTGTCAGGGGCCAAACGTCATGTCGGGCTACCTCGGACTGCCCCAGGAGACGGCGGCAGTCCTCCGCGACGGTTGGCTCTACACAGGTGATCTGGCCTACCGGGATGACGAGGGATACATCTTCATCGTCGATCGAAAAAAAGACCTGATCATCGTCGGCGGCCTCAACGTCTATCCCCGGGAGGTGGAAGAGGTCCTCTATGCTCACCCGTCCGTGAAAGAGGCCGCCGTGATCGGCATGCCCGACAAGACGCGTGGTGAAGCGGTCCGCGCCTTTGTCGTCATCCGGGACGGCGCAGAACTGAACCGGAAGGAACTGATGACCTACCTGCGCGCCAACCTGGCCTCATATAAACTGCCCCGGGAGATCGTCGAGTTGGAGGCTTTGCCGAGGAACGCCACCGGCAAGGTGCTGAAGAAGGAACTGAAAACGCGGTAAGACCCCTCTGCCGCCGATGGAACGTAACAGCCCCGATGGAAGCGCTTATCGAGCGCCGCCGTCGGGGCTGCCTGTTTACGATGGTCGGCGCAAAAAACACAAGCAAAAACAGCCAGCCTTGCCAATATCGTATCGAGCCTGCAGGTAAAAACAGCAATATGCCGACGATCCCAATAAACCCAACCAGGTTATAGTAAACTCGTTTTTTCAGCCCTTCCAGGTCTTTCTGAAAAGCGCTTTTTTCCACATCATGCCTCCGAAAACCATTCTGGTGAATTTATGATTCCTTTTTCATTTGATTTCATTCAAGGTCCGCCCCAGCAAAGGGGGTGGTTGTATAAAAATAATTCACCCCTTACGGTATTGTTGAATGCTACCATAAGGGGTCGCAACTGTCCGTTTATTCAGGCTCCGGTTAAAATACCCTTCACGCCGTCCGGTTCCCCGAAGGTTTCTCCAGCACCCGCCACAGGCAGGCGTACAGTTCGTTTAAGGCCACCGGTTTCGCCGCCAGTTCATCGGCATAGGTTCGCCACTCTCCGGTGAGGTTCACTTGAAAGATATCGCTGGTCACGAGCACCACCGGCGGACAGTTGGCCATCGTCTTGGCGACGCCGCCGATCATATCGGCGGCATGGCCGTCGTGAAACTCCGCCTCTGTCAAAACCAGGTCTGGCGGTTCAGCGCCTGCCAGAGCGATGGCCTCCTCCATCCCCCGCGCCACCACCGGAGCGCCGCCCAAGACGGTGACGACACGGCTCAAGAGCAGGATCGAGGTGGGATCCTCGTCAACGATCAACACCCGGCGATGGGCCATATGGGTTTTCAACCGCTCCATGTTGACAGGCCCTTGGCCGTTGGCTTCAGCCGGCATCTCCAGGTAACGGACCGGCGCATCCACCGTCACTGTCGTGCCCACGCCTTCTCGCGATTCCACGTCGATCTCACCTTGCAACGTATGGACCAACTGCTGGGTGATGGCCATCCCAAGGCCGGAACCAGTGATCTTGGTGACGCCCTTGGCCCGGTAGAAGGGGTCGAAGATGTGGGCCACCGTCTCCATGTTCATCCCGATGCCTCTATCGGCGATCCACAGGCGCAAGCGCTCCCCTTCCCGACTGATGCGAAAGACCACTTGGCCCCCCGCCTGAGAGTACTTGACGGCGTTGTCGAGCAGGTTGAGCAGGATCTGGCAGAGCTTGCCGAAGTCGCTTTCCACCAGCAGCCGCGGAGAGACCTGGTTGTCGACGATATAGTCGACCCGGGCGCGGCGCGCTTTATAGGCGATGACGGCGCTCACCTGGTCGGCCAATTGGGGGATGGAGAACACCTTATTCTCGACGGCCTTTTTCCCCAACTCGATGGAGGAGAGCTCGAGCACCTGAGTCAGCAAGTTGTTCAGGTTGTCGGCCGCTTTGCGAGTCATATCGAAGTAGGTGGCGATCTCCTCCTGGAGCGCCTCCCGCTCCGGGAGCCTTTCCCCCTCCGGAAGCTCTTTCCCCACCTGACGCGCTTTCCCTTCCTGGGCCGGTTGGCTCGTTGTCTCCACGCCCAGTTGGGTCACGCCGAGGATGACGTTCAAGGAACCGCGCAGGTCATGGGAAAGCTCGGCGATGAAGCGCGTCTTCATGTGGTTGGCCCGTTCGGCGTCTGATTTGGCCAGGGCCAGTTCCTCCGCCATGTTGCGCTCCGTATCCAGGGCCGCCTGCAACTGCCGGTGCAGTTCATGCTGCTCGGTGATGTCATAGGCGACGATCAAGAGGCCAACGATCTGCTGCTCCTCGTTGTGGAGGGGCACATAATCAACGTTGAAGGACTTGTTCCGCCAGGCGATGACAGCCCGGCTGACCGTCTCATTTTCACCCTCGACGAGCCGCTCCAGGTGGGTTTTCAGTTCCCCGAAAAAGGGCGGCACCTGCAAGCCGAAGAGGTTCCGGTTGACGGCCTTGTAACTGGGGATGTCGAAGAGCTTCGTCGCCGCCGGGTTCCACTCCAGCACCCGGCCTTCCAGGTCGATGGCGATGACGGCCACATTGATGCTCGTCAGCACGCTGTTTTTCAGGGCCGACACGGCCAGCAACTCCAGCGTGCGAACCTCCAGTTCCTCATTGATCGTCTCCAGTTCCTCGTTGGCCGCCTCCAGTTCCTCGTTCGTCGTCTCCAGTTCCTCATTGGCCGATTCCAATTCTTCGTTAGTCGTCTCCAACTCCTCGTTGGCCGCCTGCAGCTCCTCGTTGGTCGTCTCCAACTCTTCGTTGGTCGACTGCAGTTCTTCCGCAATCGAGAGCGCGTCGGAGAGTTCCTTTTCCATGCTGTCCATCTCCCGTTCCGTCGGGAGCACTGGACCGCTGGTCCGCCGGATCACGGGCGTGAAGATCAGGATCAGGATCGGCTTGCGATCCTCGTCAGCGTCGAGGAGAAAGGACAGCGCATAGAGGCGGGGCAACTCCCGCCAGGTGACGCTGATATCCCGGGAAGGCGGAACCAGGCCGCTTTGAAAACACTCCTGCATCTCCGCCTGCATCTTGTCGTCAATCAGTTCGAAGAGCAGCGCTTCCCGCTCCGGCTCTGCCTTTTCCGCTTCGGCCAGGCAACCGGTGAGCAGCTCATCGGCCCGGCGGTTCCACAGAACGATCTTCAGTTGTTCATTGAGCGCCAGGACCGGCGCCGACAGGTTTTCCAGGACGCTGTCGGCCACATAGCGGCGGTTGAGCCGGTTGTCGCCATCCGTCAGCTGCATCCAACCGTTGCGCGGGCGCACATAAGGAACGCGACGCGTGGGAACGGAGCGGGCCCGGTAGATCTTCCAGCGCCGATCGACAAAATCGAAGAGTTCTGGCACCACCGAGGTGGTCTCTGATTTGCCCAAGAAGAGAAAGCCCCCAGGGTTTAAGGCGTACTGAAACATGGTCAGGACTTTTTTCTGCAATTCTTTCTCAAAGTAGATCAGCAGGTTGCGGCAGATCAGCAGATCCACCTTGGCGATGGGCGCCGAGTGGACGATGTCCTGCACGCCGAAGATGACGCAGGAACGAATATGTTTTTTTACCTTATAAAAATCGCCGCAGGCGATCATGTATTTTTCGCGGTAACTTTCCGGCAGGCTCCGCACCTTGGATTCATTATAAAGACCGCGACGCGCCTCCAGGATGGCCGCTTCATCGAGGTCGGTGGCGTAAATCTTCAGTTCGGCTTTTTTCTGGGCCTCTTCCAGCATGTCAATGACCATGAAGGCCACCGAGTACGCCTCTTCCCCTGTCGAACAGCCGACTGACCAGACGCGCAGGGTGTCGCCGTCCTTCAATCGGGCGATCAGGGGTTCCAGGCAATTGACCCGCAGCGATTCATAGGCGGCCTCATCACGCAAAAACTGGGTCACATTGATCAGCAGATCGTCGTGCAATTCGTCCAGCTCTTCCGGATATCGCTTCAGGTGTTCGATGTACTCCTGCACGGACGTGTAATGGAGCTGGGTCATGCGCTTGCGCACGCGCCGCTTGAAGGTGGAGCGCCGGTAATGGACGACATCGATATTCAGCCGGTGGCGCAGCATGTCGGCGATTTCCATGTGTTCGTCCAGGGTGAGCTCCCGGCGCACCGTCTCCGGTTCCTTGAGGATCTGGGAGACGATCTTCGGGATTTCGTTGAGCGGAAGCACAAAGTCGATGGCCCCGGTGTTGATGGCGTTCTGGGGCATGGCGTTGTAGTGGCTGTTGGACGAGTCCTGGGCGATGGTGAAGCCGCCGTGCTCCTTGATGCTGATGATCCCATTGCTGCCGTCTGAACCGGTGCCAGACAGGACAACGCCGATCACCCGCGACCCAAAAGCTTCGGCGGCCGACTCAAAGAGCACATCGATCGAGGGGCGCGCGAACTTCACCTTTTCCGATTCAGCGTCGAGATGAATCCGGTTTCCGTGCAGGACCAGGTGGTGGTTGGGCGTAGCCACGTAGATCGTCCCGCCGCAGATGACCTCGTCCTGGACGGCCTCCTTCACATCCATGAGGGAGGTGCGCTTCAAGATGGCCGTCAGGTGGGAGGGGTAGCGCGGCGACAGGTGTTGAACGATGAACACGGCGAGGTTCTGATCGGGGCTCAGCCGGTTGAGGACCTCTTGAATGGCCCGCAACCCGCCGGCTGAAGCGCCGATCGCGAGCACCCACAAGGCCTGTTCTGGTTCCCGGTTTTTCTCTTCCATCCGGAGTCGGCCTCCTCATTCCCGGGGGTTGGCATCCGGTGAAATATCCACATCCTGCTATGACATGCGCGTTGTCGGCGCAGAAATCCACTTTGAGACTTATCAATCGTTATAGTAATTTCAATCGCTTTGATCATTCCATTCTTTTCCCTCAGGGCCGTTTCCTGCTCTTTCACAAAAAAAGCGCCGCTTTTTACGGCGGCGCTGTACTGGATGGCGATTTTTCAGGCGACGATGACCAGATTGGTTTGCGCCTCATCCATCAGATCGATGATCTCGACGACGCGATTGTCTTCCATCACACAGACGACGGGTCGCAGGGGCCAACCGGCGTTTTGCTTGACCACGAGACCTTTCTTTCCATTGCATAACTCTATCAGGCTGCCATTGGGGTAGATGGCGACGGTGCCGCAAAAGTGACGCACCATGGCAGGGTCAAAATAAGCGCCCGACTGGGACCAGATGTATTCATAGGCTTTGTGCCCCGGGAGGGGCTGCCGATAGGGACGGCGCGATGTCAAGGCGTCATAGACATCGGCCACGGCTGCGATGCGGCCGAACAAATGGATGTCCCCGCCCTTGACGCCTCGGGGATAACCGGTGCCATCGTATTTCTCCTGATGCTGAAAGGCCACATGGGCCGACAACAGGCTGGAATTCTTGCGCAGGAGATCGTAACCGAAGCGGGTGTGCTGCTGCATGATGGCGTATTCCTCTGCCGTCAGTTTCCCTGGTTTTTTTGTGATCTCCGCGGGGATTCTTGTCTTCCCGATGTCATGCAAGAGCGCGCCCATCCCCAAAAGAGCCAGTTCTTCGCGTCTTAATCCGGCATGCATGCCGATGATGATCGAGAGCACGCAAACGGACACACAGTGGGAGTAGGTATATTCATCGTAGTCATGAAGGGCGCTCAGATCGAGGAGGGTTCCCCGATTGCGGACCAATTCTTCGACGATCATCTCGACACTTTTTTTGGCGCTGGACAGATCCCTGTCAACCCGCGGCGACGCCAACATCTTCACCAGGTGTCGCGTGTTCTTCATGACTTCTACGAAGACCGGCTCGGAAAGGGCGTTCTCGTAGTCGATCAGATCGCCAAAGGGACTCTCGATATAGATGGATTGAATGGCCAGATCCTTCAGCCGTTGAAGATACCCGCTGGTCAGTTGTACCCCCCTGGCCAACAGGATGCTGCCCCGGCCGTCATAGACCGGTTTGGCCAACACGGCGCCCGGTTCGACCAGGCTGACGGATATTCGCATCATGCCCTTGGTGCCTCCCTGATGCTGTCGTTTTGCCCCGGGGGTTCGGGCCGAACGGCGGCCTCACCCGTTTCTCGTCAACGCGAATATGAACATCCCATATTATTATAAGCCAGTTGACGGCGGTTGGGAATATGGGGGAAAGAAATTTTTGTATAGATAATTAGGAGGTTTTGTATAACCCGGCGCCAAGAGCGACAAGTCGGAAAACAGCTTTGGCCGTGGCAAAGAGAAAGGGTTCGGCCAGTTGCATCGCTTTCGGCACATCGACGGGGAGGCGGGTGCAGGCGACGAGGGCGGAAAAGTTGGCCTCCAACTCTTCATGGTCCTCGATGCCGCCGGAGATGACGATCACCGGTTTGCCATAGACTTCGGCGATCTTCGCCACCCCGGCGGGAACCTTGCCGTAGGCCGTCTGCCGGTCTGTCTTGCCTTCTCCTGTCACGACCAGATCGGCGGCGGCCACCTTCGCCTCCAGTCCGGTAATCTCGCTGACCAGGGTAAAACCGCGCTCCAGCCGGGCGTCGAGAAAGGCCATGAGCCCCGCTCCCAGGCCGCCGGCGGCGCCGGCGCCCGCCCGTTCGGCCACTTGCCGGCCCAGGTCTCTTTCGACCACCGCCGCCAGATGGCGCAAATTGGCGTCCAACTGAGCGACCATCTCCGGCGTCGCCCCTTTCTGGGGGCCAAAGACAGCTGAGGCGCCCGTGGGGCCGCAAAGGGGGTTGGTGACATCACAGGCGGCGACCAGGGTTACCGCTCCGCTTGCGATGGCGGGATCCAGCCCGCTGCAATCGACCCGGCGCAACTGGGCCAACCCAGCGCCGCCGCGGGGGATGACCTTCCCTTCCCCATCGAGCAGCCCCACGCCCAGCGCCTCCGCCATGCCGGCGCCGCCGTCGTTGGTGGCCGAACCGCCGATGCCGATGAAGACGGTCCGGCAACCGGCGTCGATGGCGGCGGCGATCAGCTCGCCTGTGCCGTAGGTCGTCGTAATCCGGGGATCGCGCTTGTCCCGGGGAACGAGATGGAGTCCCGAGGCGGCCGCCATCTCGATGACGGCGCTTTTCCCATCTTGGAGAATGCCGTAATGGGCCTTCACGGCATCTCCCAGCGGTCCTGTCACCTCGCGCTCGACAAATCGTCCGCCAGCGCCTTTGACCATGGCTTCCACAAACCCCTCGCCGCCATCGGCCTGGGGAACGAGATCGAGCACCGGCGAGGTCCAGACCTGGCGGGCCGCTCGCCCGATGATCTCGGCCACCTCCAGCGCCGACAAGGATTCCTTATAAGAGTCCGGTGCGACAACAATCCGCATGGGCCAACCCCTCACTTCATCGTTTGCTGCATGGTAGAGCCGTCCGGTGATCTGACCGGACGGCTCCGCGCGGGTGTTTTTCTTTCGTTGAGTCCATTGGGGCGTCTCTACGTCTTTAGTGTGCCTTCCGTTGATCTTTCTGGATGGCCTCCACCAGCAGTTGGGAAAAATCCTTCGTTTTTTCCTTCGGATGGAGAACCTCCTTGGCCCGTTCCCTCTCTCGTTGAGGAAAGTACTGTGGAGGGAAAACGGGGACGATACGAATGCCATCCATGGCCATCTCTCCCTTCGGGTGTCCTTACCCAAGTCCCTCACCGTTACTATCGTCTTCCGGCAGAGGCGAGTTTAGCCTTTCTGACGTAAAAACTGTCAATATTTTTTCGTGCTTTTCGTGGTCGGCGACAGGGTCTATCCAATCCCTGCATGGCGTTGGCGACAATTTGATCTTGTGCTTTTATGCTCCAGTTTGTATAATATGCCCGTATGTCAAACCCAACTCGAAACGGAGGACCAATCAAATGACCAAATGGATGCGCATCAGCTGCGCCGCATTGCTCACCGCCGGTTTGCTCGTCAGCCTCACCGGTTGCGGTGGCAGCACCCCCGCCACGACGACACCGGCCAAGAAAAAAATCGTCGTCGGCACAGAAGCCACCTACCGCCCCTTTGAGTGGAAGGATGAGAAAGGCGAAATCACCGGCTTTGACGTCGACCTGGCCCGGGAGATCGGCAAGGAACTGGGCGTTGAGGTGGAGATCAAAAATACGCCCTTTGACAACCTGATCGCCGAGTTGCAAAACCAGAGCATCGACATGGTCGCCTCGGCCATGACGATCACGGAAAAACGCAAAGAGAACATCGATTTCTCCCAGCCCTACTACGATTCCGTCCAAGCGATTATCGTCAAAGAAGGTTCGCCCATCAAGACCCTGGCTGACCTGAAGGACAAGAACGTGGGCGTGCAAAACGGCACCACCGGGATGGGGGTCGCTGAAAAACTGATGGGCGACCGCAGCACCAAGATCAAGCGTTTTGAGACCTGCCCGGATGCGCTCAACACCCTGCGCATCGACGGTCTTGACGCCGTCATCGCCGACAAGCCGGTGGCGCAGAACTACCTCGTCAACAACACCGACGCAAAACTTCTCGTCCTTGAAGACCCCACCCTGGAAAAAGAACAGTTCGGCCTGGCCATCCGCAAGGGCGACGGCGAACTGTTGAAGAAGATCAACGACGCCCTGGACAAGCTCGAGAAGAGCGGCAAGATCAAAGAATTGAACATCAAATACTTCGGGTCGAAGTAGGCCGACCATTCCCCGGAACCGGCGCAGCGAGTTTTCGCTGCGCTGTTTTCGTTTATCAGGAATATTGCTACATGATCATGTAGAGCGTCGTTCCCTTCCATGTATGTTTTTTTATAACACCGTCCCTTGGTGGCTCTCTCTTTTACTTTTTACTGCTCCAAAGGGATAGGCAAAGAACAGATCGCCATCATATCGACAATTATTTTCATCCGCTTCCGTCGAGAAACCGGTCGATTCCTTTGTTCCCTGCGGAATTAGTCGGTTTTACTGAGATCGTGCTTCCATTCATTTTTATCTTCACGATAAAATTTCATAAAAAGCATCGAAATTAATGTTTTAAAATAGTTAAAATTGATATATAATATACGTAAACTAGAGAGAACAACTGTAAAGGATGGGAACGTACATGCGTCAAATTAATGAGTTTTCTCCCCATGATAAGGCGTTGTTGCAACTCGACGCGGACTATCAGCGCTATCGCCAGTCTGTCGAATTTGCCTTTCAATTGGCCCAAGACCTGGTCAACCGCGCCATCGAGCCGGTGATGAACGAACTGAACGCCGTTCATCAATCACTGGAAGAACTGAAGACGACCATCAAAGAAGAAAGTGAACGCCAAGCCCTGGCCGCCGAAGCCGCTGCAGAGTCTGCCGAAGCGGCCGAAGCGACGATCGAACTGGTCGACGAAGCGCCCCGCCGCGGCCGCCGCCGCAAAGCGGCCGAACCGGTCGCGGTGAAACCGCCCCGCATCCGCTGGGGCAGCAGCGAAGACGAGATCAAAGCGACGATCTTCGAACAACTCCGCCTGCTCGAAGAACGGGGCAAGGAGATCACCGTCACCAACATCAAGGAAGAGGTTCCCAGCATGATGCGCTTCCTCTACGGCAAGGACGCCATGTTCCAGGGGATCAACGCCCTGATCGAAGAGTACCACCGGAGAAAGAGCGAAGGCGAGTTCTCTGTCGAAACAGCTCCGGTAGCGGACATGGAAACCGACGACGCCGTTGTTGCCGAAGGCGATGCCATGCCCGAGATGGTTGAAACGGAAGAACTGGCTGCGGAACAAGGCGCAGCGGAATAAGCCACAGACAAGTACATGAAATCAGTGAGGCGGCGCCCAAACCAGTGGTATGGGCGCCGCCTCTTTCATTTCCTCGGTTAGATCAGATTCGATTTTTTGAGCAGTCGGGCTACGATGGCGGACACTTCCGCTCGGGAAATGCTGTCCTTGGGCGCCACCAGGTTGCCACTTCTGCCGGAGACAATGCCGGTCTTTACGCACGTCGCGATATTATTTTTCGCGAAGGCGGCGATCTCGCCTGCATCGCCGTAGCCTTTCAGCATATCTTCCACTTCCCCGGCCGAGAGTTCCACTTTCATTCCGGTGACGGTCATCGCTTTCGCGATCATGGTCATCGCTTGTTCACGGGTCACCTTATCCATCGGGCCGAATTTGCCGTCTCCATAGCCGGAGATGAGTTGATATTCGACGGCTGTCTTGATTTTGTCGCTGTACCAATCGGATGCGTTGACATCGGTAAAGGGATTATCGCCCACACCGGCCTTTAATCCCAGCGCGTTGACGATGATCGTCGTAAACTCAGCGCGGGTGATGTCCCTGTCCGGTTCAAAGTTGTTGTCGCCCACACCGCTAATGATCATTCTTGATCCCATGTCATTCACGGCGTCTTTTGCCCAGTGGTTGGCCACATCGCGGAAGGCGACGGGATGGGAAATCAGGGAATAGGCGCTGTTGGTTACGCTGCGGATGACGGCATAGGGTTTGCCGTCGATCACCGTCAGTTTGGTCGGCACGTGCCGCACCGTTCCATCCGGTTCCGTCACGACCCCGGTCGTGACTTTGCTCGGGTCTACGCCCTGCGGGATCGCAATGGTTCTTTCGACATAGGCATTGAATTTCGAGACGGAAACGGTTTTGTTGTTATAGGTGCAGGTTACGGAAAACTCCACCGGCGGCGCAACGACGATGAAATTCCCTTTTTTCGCCGCATCCTCCACGACCTGAGCAACTTCCTGGGTCGGTTTCGCGATCTCCACATGGATCTTCAGGTCTTTCAGTTCCACCTCTTGACCGATCTGGGCTCGCACATCATCGATTTTTATCTGTAGCGCCGGCAGTCGATAGCTCGCTTGATCGGCTTTTATCTCCAAGGTCGCCTGCTTCTGTTCCATCGCCTTGACGATGTCGCCAGTCAGTTCCCCAATCACGGCGTCCGATTTTGCGTTGGCGGTGATGGTGACCGTCGCATTTTTCCCTTCCGCATCCAGCCTCTGTGTCATTTTCTGAGGATCCACCGATATCGTGGTGATCGTCCGGTTGCCTAGGGTGGATGTGTTCGCCGTTCCCGTATTTTGCGCTGTTCCGTTGACGAAGACGACAGCTCCGGTCGCAGGCGTTGTCGACGGTGCGCTGGCGCCGCCTCCGCCGCTGGAGGACCGGTGCGGCGTTGCCGTCACCTCATTCGAAAAAGCGCTGTCTCCACCGGCGTTGGTCGCCTTGACAGCAAAGGTATACAGAGTGTCGTTGATGAGGCAGGTTGCGTCATACTTGTACACAGAATCGGTTACGGTATACACCGCGTTGGCAACAGCATCGCCGTTCACATAGACCTTGTAGCCCGTCGCGCCGATGATGCTGTTCCAGACGATCGACGCATAACTGTCCCCCGAAGCAGACAACTGCAACACAGGCGCTCCAGGCGCCGCGACTTGGGGCGTCGCGCTGAGTTGATTGGAAAAGGCGCTGTCACCCCCGTCGTTGGTGGCTTTGACGGCGAAGGTATAGGGCACGCCATTGGTGAGGTTCGTGGCGACGTACTGGTAAACCGAATCGACGACAGAATAGACGGCACCGGCAACAGAATCGCCATTCATGAACACCTTATATCCGGCTGCATCCTGAACGGGACTCCAGGTGATACCGACGAGCCCGTCTCCCGGTGTGGCCGATAAAAGGGTGGGCGCAGACGGCACCGTTACCGTTGAAATATTGAGGGTGATGGGGACGCTTCCCGAAAGTCCGACTTCGTTCGTAGCCGCCATGGTGATGTTCCGGACCGGAGCGGGCGTATTGGAATCGTTATGGTACGTGACCATCTGGGCGACTTTTTGCACCACTTCATAGTTGATGTTGCCGCTGAACAGACGGACACTGGTTATGTACAAGCTCGCGCCCAGACCATGCCCGCCCGAGTTGTCATAGGAACCGCAGACAAAACGGAACTGATAGGTGCCATCAGACGCAAGGGTTCCCGTCGATGTGGTCCAACTCTGGCGAAGGCCGCGACCATACATCAATTCCGTCGTCTCAGTGACATGTCCGTTTCCGTCCAGCTTCTCAATGAATCCATAGACTTCGTAGTCATCGCCGCCGTTCTCGGCTTTCCAATCAAAGGCGATCGTGTCGCCGGCTTTTGCAGAGAAGGGAGCGCTGATCGCCTCGGGTCCGAAAACGGAATCATAGGGGGTGCCACCATTATCCTGAACCGTTCCGGAAAACCACATGCGCAATACTTTTTTTCCGATCGTGCTATCGTACATGACTTGCTTGTTGTAGGTTCCGGGATAGGCCATGGGCATTTCGATTCCTTCGTACCCCTGGGAACCTGCTGTATTATAATTGCGGTCTGTCGTAAATGAATAGGAATTATTTTGCCCGGTGATCACGTATGGACCTGAGCCTGACTTGCTGACCGGATGCCCTTGCGTTTTGCTGGCCAAGGGGCCTAAGGTCACTTGGTTCAGGTTGACCGTCCACCCGGGGATCACATTCCCGGTAACATTGGAGAGAAAATCACCATTTTCCAAGGGCGTGGAAAAATCGATCTGCAGCGGCTTTCCATTCTGTCCGTTGTTCACGCTGTTGATCGAGCCCACCTGAACTGCCTGCGCGCCATCGCCTAAAAAGACGGCGCCGGCCACAATGGACACATCGCCGTTTCCGGTAGCAGGCGACAAGGATTCCGGTACCGATAAGGTTTCGTCGGAAGTGGCGCTGGCAATCGTGTATACCAATGAACCGTTTGAAAAGGACCCGGAATTGCTGATCGCTGCATTTTCACTGACTTTGATGGCTGCTTGTCTCGCCGCATAGGCGATGGGCGACGTTACGCCGGTAATGCTGATGGATCCATCTGAAGCTGCGACTGGCAGCGGAAGGATCATGGCGCACAACATAAGCAAGGTCAGGATCACAGAAATCATCTTTTTCCTGTATTGCATTCGATTCACCTTTCTTTACTGCGTCGACTTGTGCTGCAGTTGCCGATTCACTTTTTCGACTTTCTCTTATGTCGTATGAAGATTACTAAAGCACAAATAAAAGCAACATATGTTTCTTTACGGCAAAGCCAAGCGTGATTATACCATTTGTTGTTTAGGTTATTTTTCACATATTACATCAATAATTCCCACATCCCCCTCTCAAAGACGCCGATTGTCTTTTCTTTGGTTTTACATCCTTTTTGCGTACTGGACTAGGCTATCAAAATAGGATCACAAACCGAGTAAAATTACCAGAACGATTGATAAACTACTTATGTGTTTCTTCCCCTTTTTTCCCTCCTCATCATTTCATCATTTGTTCTACATGAATATATTGCCAAACTATCTACTCATTCTACTTCAGGCCAATAGAATCCTCTAATTCTTTTACCAATTTTACTTGCATTATATTGTATATCCTTTTTTATTCTTCAACTGAGAATAAATGTTTAATAAGGTGAACGGATACTTATTAATTGTTACAGCTTATCCAATGTCAAGTAGGATACACCCCCGCGTACACGAGGAGCCTACTAGGAAAACCTAATAATTACGCGATTCTCTCGAAAAAATCCCCTTTCAGGTATCGGGGCGCCCCACCAAGCCTGTACTTTTTTGTTTTTCCCCAAAATCTATTCGATAAACGAATATGCCCCTCCATTTTTCACAAACAAAAACCATCGAGCGATACCTCGTCGATGGTAACCACAATGACTCTTTTCATCAACTACATCTACAGATACTTCCGCTGCACCTTCTCCCCGTTATAACTAAACTGAATCTTCTTCCCATCCACCACCGTTTCGATATACGCCGTCCGCCCCCACAGCGTAAACAAATGGGGCAGCGTCTTCTCCAGGTAGGGAATGTCCAGTTCGACCCCTTCGTAGGCGTGCCGGACCAGCAGTTCGCCGGCGCGGTTGTAGTCGCCATCTTCCACAAACAACGTGGGCAGGCCGCCGTTGGTCATGCGGTTGACCATCTCGTCGCGGATGACTTCCCAGTTCTTTTCGATGATCTGCCACTGATTGCCCACCCGTTTGTACAGGTACAGATCGGCCGAGTCGACCAGTTCCTTCGTCAGGTAGTTGCGGATGAAGGACTGATCGGTGTCCACTTCCCGCACCTCGAAGATCATGTCCCGGCCATAGCGCTGCTCGATGTCTTCAAAGATCTTCAGCCCCAAGAAGTACGGGTTGATGGAACTGCGCGACGGCTGTGTGACCTGGGCGTGCATCTTGGCGAACTCCCAGGCGTCATCCTCCTCCATGTCCATCTCCCGCATGATCCGCATGTGCCAGTAGGTCGCCCAGCCCTCGTTCATGATCTTCGTGCGCATCTGGGGCCAAAAATAGAGCATCTCCTCACGGAGGATGGTCAAAATGTCCCGCTGCCAGTCATCGAGGAAGCGACCATACTCCATGATGAACAGGAGCAGATCCTTTTCCGGTCGCGCGGGGATCTTCCGCTCCTCCTCGCTGCGTCGCTCCTCTTCGCTCGTCTTTTTTCCTGTCGCAGGCGAAGCTGGCGATGCCATCGCCCCCTTGCTCGCCGGAGCGACTTTGCCGGCGCTGCCAGAACTGCCGCTTGCGCCGCTAGTGGCGCTGCCGGCGTTGCTGCCAACCCCTCCTCCGGCGCCGCTCATCCCGCTGCTACCCGCCGTTCCGCTTCCCAAGCCGCCCCCTCCGGCGAGCCGTTGATCCAGTGCAAAGAGATCCTCAAAGGGACTGTCCGGCTGCACCTTCGGTTCTTTGGGCAGGGCATCCTTGATCGTGTGGATGTGGGGATCGATGTGCTCTTGAACCGCCATGGCGGCGTCGAGGAAGGTCTCCACCTTTTCGCGGCCATAGCGGATCTCATACTCACGGATGCGTTCCGCCGACGAGGCCATCGATTCGACCATCAGGCGGGACGTTCCCCCAAAGGCGGCGTTGTTTTTGAAAAAATCGCAGTGGGCCAGCACATGGGCGGCGACAAGTTCGTTCTGAATCGGCGTGTTGCCCTCCAGCAAAAAGGCGTAGCAGGGCGACGAGTTGATCACCAGTTCGTAAATGCGTGACAGGTTGTAGTCATAAGACATCTTCAGGCGATGAAAGCTCTTGCCGAACGACCAGTGGCTGAAGCGCGTCGGCATCCCATAGGCGCCGAATGTATAGAGCACATCGGCCGGCACCACCTCAAAACGCATATCGTAAAAGTCGAGGCCAAAATTCTTGGCGATCGCAATCAACTGGGGAATCGACCGGTTCAGGCGGTCCAATTCCGCTGTGATCTGCCCCTGTTCCACCGGCAGTCCTCCCTTCCCTACTATCTTCTCAACAGTCTATGGGGGGAGGCCGCTTTTTTTTCCAGCAAAAAAATAAACCGCCACAGACATCTGCAGCGGCTGGATCGTTCGGCGACTCCTCGAGTCAATGGAGGATCGGCGGCCCGCCTCCAGCGCCGGTTTGCCGGAAATGCTCCACGCCGCGGGCGATGGCGGCGTCGACGATCTCGCTGAGGCGAATCTGGCTGTCTTCAAAGGGAAACCGGCCCAGCGCCTGGCTAAAAATATCCTGCCAGGTCTCCGTGAATATCTCGGCCATCACCTCGGGCGTGATCGCGTCGACGGAGTTGACGAAAGACTGGTGGCGCAGGTAGAAGATGCGCGTCCAACCGGCCAGGTAGTCGGCCATTTCCGTGCTCTCCGCCAGGGGCAAGGCGCCGGGAAGCAGGGGATGTCCCTGCACCTCACGGGGAATGGTGGGATGGGTGTACGGTTGCGATTTCACGGGATCACCTCATGCACAAGCGATCGGCTCACCCTAGCTGTTCCCCGGAATCGCGTCGCTATACCTCCACCGGAGAGGGCTCGGCAACTGAACCCTCTCTTCGCCGAGGGTTCATCCCAACCACTCCACGCGGTTGCGTCCGCATTTCTTCGCCTCATAGAGGGCCTTATCGGCCCGGTCGATCAGCGTCTGGGAGGTCTCGTTGATTCGGCTGCATTGGGAGATGCCGAAGCTCGAGGTGACGCTGAGCGTCTTGCCGTCAGCGACGAAAAAGGGCTCATTGGCCACCGTCTCACGCATTTTTTCAGCCAGGGCAAAGGCGCCCTTCAGATCCGTCTCAGCGGCGATGATGGCGAACTCCTCGCCTCCGAAGCGGCAAACCGTGTCGGTGGCCCGCACGTTCAACTTGAGGCGCCCGGCCATGGTGATCAGGACCTTGTCGCCGACGAGGTGGCCGTAGTTGTCGTTGATCCGCTTAAAATGGTCGATGTCCAGCATGATCAAGGTCAGGATGCTGCCATAGCGGTCCACCCGGGCCAACTCTTCGGCCATCTTTTGGTCAAAGTAGCGCCGGTTGTACAAGCCGGTGAGCGGATCGCGCAATGATCCGGCCCGGAGGATCCCTTCACGCCGCTTCAAGCTGTCGATGGACGTCTTGTGGCGCAGGGCCACCTCCACCCGCAAGACCAGTTCCTCATGATCGATCGGTTTTTGAATGTAGTCGGATCCCCCCGCCTTCAGGCACTCCAGCCGGTCATGTTTGGCATCGCTGGAGGAGGCGAAGATGACGGGGATGTCGTAGTCTTCCACGGCTTCCTTGAGCCGGCGGACCATGTCCAGTCCGGACATCCGCGGCAACACGATATCGGAAATGATCACATCGGGCTGAAAGGTCTTCACCATGGTCAGGGCGTCAATTCCATCGCGGGCGATCCCCACCTGGTACCCGCGGCGGGACAGCAGATCGAGCAGTATGCGACCTTCCAGGGACGAATCGTTGACGATCATAACTCTTGACACGCGGCTCACCTCTCGAGGGTATGTCACAATGAAAACATTCTCGTTGTCTGTTGAAATCCCTGCTATTTTTCCTGTCTAGTTCCAAAACCCCATCCGCCTAAAACCACGTCACGAACAGCGCAACGAAATGAAAGGGGTCTGCATACATCGCAGACCCCTCTTCGCCGGCCAGGCAGGCCGACCTTATGGTGAGGACCAGCCAACCGATCCGCCGTCCTCCTTAGCCCCTCTCACCTGTATCGGAGAGTGACTATGCAGCTTCTTGGCTGCTCCTCTTGGCTATATAATACACCCGGGAAAACCCGATGTCAACACCCTTTGCACGAACTTTCCCAAATGTTTATCGCCATCTCAAAGACAAGGGGGTGGTGGTACTCTTCCAGCCTGCCCGCCCGGGCAAAGTCGATCAGTGTGGACGACCAGGGAAAGCAGGCGATGACACCGTCCCCTTCCGCCCAAGGGGCGTCGCCGTCTGAAAGGGCGATCAGGGTTTCACAGTGGGGGCATTCGATCTCCCCCCCGTTTTCCACCACCCCGACGATGGTCGCCCCTTTTTCCTGTAACCAGGCCGCCGTCCGCCGGACCACATGCCGGTCCAGGTCGCGGAGCGATGTGACCAGCACCGCGCCGGTGAATCGGTTTCTCAACGGCGCCGGTCGGTTCGTCGCGCCGGCACTGGCGGTAGCGGTAACGGGGCGCTGGCGATAGGGATGGCCGGAGGATGCTGCAAAGGCGTCCATCACCGCCTCTTGGGCCTCGCCTATACCGGACGGTGTGTCGATGAGCAGCACGTCCCGCTCCCCTAACGCCGGGCAGTGGATCCATTCATCGATGATCGCGCGCCGGCGCTCCGGTGAAGCGGCAAGCAAAGACATCCCCTCATCTGGAAGCAGTCCCGCCGACAATACGGCGATGCCCCGCCGCGTCACAGCGGGGATCCAACGTCCTTCCTCCAAGCGCAACGGTTCTTTCAGTCCGAAGAGCGCCGGAATCGCCGGGCCGACCAAATCGGCGTCGACCACCCCGACCGACAGCCCGGCCTTGGCCAACCCGGCGGCCAGGAGCGCCGTCACCGTCGATTTGCCTGTCCCGCCCTTCCCGCTCATCACAGCGATGACAACCTCACAAGCCATGGCGATCTTTCCTCTCTTCATTCCCTATCCGGTTCATCGGCGATTTTCCTCCCTATATCATGCCATCCAGCAGCCTGGATCGCGCGCAAAGGGATCGCCTTTTGTGGCATAGGCCAGGCAGCGCAACCCGCCATCACAGGCGCGCCGGAACAGACATCCTCCACAGTCCGGCGCCCCCTGGGTCGGAGCGCGCAGCTTTTCGAGCAAGGGAGCGCGCAGGTATATCTCCGTCAACGCCGCCTGCCGGAGGTTCCCGGCCATCAGCGGCAGGCGGCGGCAGGGCGTCACACCGCCGTCTGGCAGGAGGCAGAGCAGGCTCTTCCCGGCCGTGCAGCGATAGGGTTTCCCGCCGCCGCTCAAAAACTGCAAGGCCCGATCCATGGCGACAACCGTCCGATTCCGTTGAAACCAGGAACGCTCCGCCTTCCGGCGCGCGCCGGCCATGATCTCAAAAAAAGCGCGCGTCTCTTCCGGCGTCAACGACGCCTCCGCCAAGCCCTCGCCACGACCGAAGGGGATCAGGCGGTCGGCCCAAACCTTGTCCACCTTCAGCCGGCGGCCCAGTTCGGCCACTTCCGGAAAATCGCGGTAGTTTCCCCGATGGGCCGTAAAGGAGATAAAGGCGCGCACACCATGGCGGACGAGCGATTCCAGCGCCGCCACCGCCTGGTCATAGGTCCCGGCGCCCCGAATGGTTTCATGCCGCTCCCGGCTGCCCTCCAGGCTCACCTGCACAAAAAGCGGTTCAAGGCGACGCAAGGCTCGCGCCATAGCGTTGTCGACGCAGCTGCCGTTCGTCAGGATGGCAAAACGAAAGTGCGCCTTTTCGGCAGCCAGCAGGGCGAGGAGATCCATAAAGGCGGGATGAATGAAGGGTTCCCCGCCGGTCACCGTGATTTGACCGCCCACAGGCCGCCCCTGCCGGCGGGACAGTTCCGTCAAGAGCGCTTTGAACTGGGCGATCACGCCGGGCCATTCATGAGGGGACAACTCGTCCTCACCGGCAGGCGCGCTGTCCGCCTGGTAGCAGTGGGCGCAGCGCCAATTGCACCGCTCCGTGATGTGCCACTGCAGCAGCATGAATCCCGTCACCCGCCGCCACAACCGCCGCAGCCCCCACCGCCACCGCAGCCGCCGCCTCCTCCTCCGCAACCGCCGCCGCTGCCGGAATCGCTGCTTCCTCCGCCACAGCCGCCTGCCGAGCCGTTGACAGGGGAGCCATTTCTTCCGCTGTAGGGAGCGAACATCTCAAAATAGGGGTCATATCCCATTCCGGCCGTCACGAAACCGGCGCCGAAGAGGGCCACATACAATGCCGGGTTTACATCAACAGGGTTGCTTCCCTGGCTGAATTCGCGGCGCACCCATTGAAAACGCGCGTTGGCATCCTTCAAGTAGGCCACACCCAGGCCGCTCAACCGGCGCGAGGGCCGCAAGAGAATGATCGCTGCCACCGGCAAGACAATCATCTCGATCGCCAGCAGCGCGACCGGTTTATCCATGTGAAGGCCGAGCACCATTTTGACCACCCCGATGATGACGATCGCCGCCACGGTCATTAGGGTGATTTTGGCGGCGCGGCCCCGTTCCTCGGCAGTGCGCAGCAACCCCGCCTGCTCCAAGGTGGAACGGACGGGCGCCAGCCATTTTTCCATCTGCGATCGAAAGGAAGCGTTCCGATAAACCTCCCGCGGCGTTCCATAGCGGGCAAAGCCGTCCAGCACCTCCCGCTCGATCGGGGTTGCCCCGGCATCTGGCATCGTTTCAACGAGCCGCTGCCGCCGGTCTTCCGGCACAAAGGTGATCCGGCCCCGGTTGTGCAGGTCAAAGACTGTCGCCTCCACAACCGCTTTCCAACCGCCGCGCAGGTAGGCCATGGCAACAGGGTCCAATTCCGCTCCTTGGGGCAGTGGACGCCGGGCGGCCCCGTCTGCCCGGATCGACAGCACGGCGACGACAATCATCAAGCCCGCCAGGAAGGGGTAGAGGATAAGAAAAACCGGACCCGGGATCAAAGCCAACCAATCCATGGGAGTCCTCCTTTTTATCGTCCATCGCCCATTCCGGTGTACTTTGCCACTGTCAGTTCTATCCCATTTCCCTTCCATTGTATCAGACAGAACAATCCCATTGACAGGGGGAAAAGGGAAAAGCGACTCCTGCCTGGCTGGACCGAGTCAAGTGTGACCGGAACCACCAGGCGGAAAAGCAGAAAGGCCCCCTGTCCACAGGCTGGACAGAGAGCCGCTACTCTGTATTCATCGGGACGCCGCCTTTCAACCGATCGCCATCCTCTTTTCCATGTACATGCCAAACCGGGACAGGCTAAAGTTGACGATGAAGTAGATGCAGGCGACAACGAAGAAGACTTGAACCGGGTTGTTGTATTCGACGAAGATCAGTTTGCCATGCTCTGTCAACTCCGTGAGCCCGATGATCGACGCATAAGAGGTATCCTTCGTCAAGGTGATGAACTGGCTGATCAAGGGCGGGATCATCTTGCGCAGCGCTTGCGGCAGGATGATGTAGACCATCGTCTCCAGGTAGGTGAACCCCTGGGCGCGGGCCGCCTCCCACTGGCCTTTGGGCACCGATTGGATGCCGCCGCGGATGATCTCGGCGACCAGGGCTGATGTAAAGATGGTGAAGGCCACGACAGCCGCCCAAAACTTAGGCAAACTGAGGCCGATTTTTGGCAAGGCAAAATAGGTGAAAAAGATCAGCAGGATCAGCGGCAGGTTGCGCAGCGACTCCACATACAAGAAGGCCGGATAGCGCAAAAACCGATACTGGGAGATGCGCAGGGCGCAGATGACGATCCCGAAAAAGAGGCTGAGAGCGATGCTGATCAGGGCCAATTCGATGGTCCATTGCAAGCCTAGCAGCAAAAACTTCACGTTTTTCGGTTCAAAGAGTACGGTCCATTTCGACCCGTCCAAGGCTCCTCCTCCTCTCTACGAACTCCGGCGCAGCCGCTGTTCGAGCAGATTGGCGACCGTACTGAGCGGCACGGTGATGACCAGGTAGAGCAGCGCCGCGAAGATGAAGACCTCGAAGATGATAAAGGTCTCGCTGGCGATGCGATAGGTCTCGTACATCAGGTCGGCCACGACGATCGTGCTCAAGATGGCCGAGTTCTTGACCATGTTGACGACCTGGTTCGCCAGCGGCGGAAGCACGATCTTCACCGCCTGGGGCAGGACGACATAGCCCATCGCTTGCAGGTAGCTCATCCCCGATGAGCGGGCCGCTTCCATCTGCCCTTTCGGCACCGCCTGGATGCCGGCACGGAAGACCTCGCCGATATAGGCGCCCGTATACAGGGCCAGTCCGATGGTGCCGCAGGTGAAGCCCGACAGCTTGACACCCAGCGCCGGCGTGCCGAAATAGATGAAAAAGACCTGAATGATCAGCGGCGTGTTCTGAAAGAACTCCACATAGGTCACACCGATGGCGTTGAACACTTTGGTCGATGAAACCCGCAGAATGGCGATGACGACGCCGATGGCCATGGAAAGCAGCAAGGAATAGAGGGTAACTTCCATGGTCACCTTCAGACCGGAAAGAAACTGCGGCCCGTAGGATAACACGTCATTCCACTGGTCCATGCCGGCTTACCCTCCTTTCATAACAAAGGGGAGTGAAGCGCGCTCCACTCCCCGCAAGCTCTGATTCCTTACTTGGGCGGATCCTGTTTGAACCATTTCTTATAGAGCTCGTCATACTTGCCGTTGGCTTTCATCTCTTTCATGAAGTCGTTCACATATTTGACCCACTCGGGATGGCCTTTCTGGAAGCCAAAGCCGTAGGGTTCTTCCGTGAAGAGACCGCCAACCAGCACATAGTCGGGCTCATCGGTGGCAAAGCCCATCAGGATCGAGTTGTCCGTCGTCATGGCTTCGGCCCGTCCCAGCTTCAAGGCCTGGAAGGCTTCCGTGTATGTGGCATACTCGTCAACCTTGGCGTCAGGCGCTTTTTCCCGTATGTTCTTGGCGCTTGTGGAACCGCGAACAGTCGAGACAGACTTGCCTTTCAGGTCGGTCACACTCTTGATGGGGCTGTCCTTTTTCACCAGCAGGGACTGACCGGCCATGAAGTAGACATCAGAGAAATCGACCTGCTTCTTCCGTTCCTCTGTGATCGTCGTCGTGCCGGCGACGATGTCGATCTGGCCGTTTTGCAGCATGGGGATGCGGGTGGCCGACTCCACCTTCTCCAGCTTGACCTTGCTCTCGTCGCCGAAGAGTTTTTTGGCCAGCTCTTTCATGATGTCGACTTCAAAGCCTTCGGGCTTGTCCGCGCCGGCCTTCAACTGGCCGAAAAGGGGCACGTCGTTTTTGACACCGGCGATCAGATAGCCGCGGTTTTTGATGGTTTGAATGTAGTCGCCAGAAGCTTGGGTCTGGGTCTCGGCCGGTTTCTTTTCGCCGCCGGCCGGCGCACCGCCGCCGCAGCCGACGGCCAACGCGCCCAAGAGTGCCGCCGTGCAGCAAAGGGCGATTCCTTTGGTCCACTTTTTGAACATGAACATCCTCCTTTAATTTCATTTTTATGCTTCCGGCAGGCCCTGTGGGCGCGCCGAAATCAGCGCGTCGACGTGAGGATCTTGCTCAGGAACAGCTTGGTCCGGTCTTCACGGGGGTTGATGAAGAAATGCTCCGGCGTGCCCTCTTCCACGATGGAGCCGTTGTCCATGAAGATGACCCGATCAGCCACCTCACGGGCAAAGCCCATCTCATGGGTGACGACAACCATGGTCATCCCCTCTTTGGCCAGGGTCTTCATCACATCGAGGACCTCGTTGATCATCTCCGGGTCGAGGGCAGACGTGGGCTCGTCGAAGAGCATGATCTTCGGTTTCATGGCCAGACCTCGGGCGATGGCCACCCGTTGCTGCTGACCGCCTGACAGTTGGGTGGGATAGGCCTGGGCTTTTTCCGGGATGCCCACCTTGTTCAGGTAGAACATGGCCGTCTGGTCGGCGTCCTCTTTGGCGACCTTGCGCACCTTGATCGGCGCCAGGGTGATGTTTTCCAGAACCGTCTTATGGGGGTAGAGGTTGAAGTGCTGGAAGACCATGCCGATCTCCTGGCGGAGGAGGTTGATGTTCGTCTTGGGGTCGTCGGTGCGAAAGCCGTCGACGGTCAGGCGACCCTCGGTGATCGTCTCCAACTTGTTGATGCAGCGAAGCAGTGTGCTTTTGCCGGAGCCGCTGGGACCGATAACGACGACAACTTCCCCTTCACGGATATGTAAATCGATATCGCGAAGCACATGCAGCTTCCCAAACCACTTGTTCACTTTTTCAAATCGGATCAGTCCGATCGCCTCCCCGTCGTGAAAAAAGTCCGCATAATGCTCTAATTATAACATTATCTTTTAGATTTTGCCGAACAAAACTTGTTGAATAAAAACGTCAGTTTTTTCCTTCAAATGAATCAGGTAGGGGCTGACCAGTTTGCGCCCGTCCGCCGTCTCTGTCACCAACACCGTCGGCTGGAGGGGCGAATCCTCGTAAAACTGCACCACATAGCCTTCCTCGCCGGTGGAGAGTCGCACCCGCGTATTCAGCATCAGATCGCGCAACCGATCGATAAAGACAAAGACGATGTGCTTGTCGAGATGGTCCCGGGCGCTGGAACTGATGATGCTGACGGCGTTGATGTGATCGAGCCGTCCCCGGTAGGACCTGTTCGTCGTCAAGGCCGAGTAGACATCGGCAACAGCGACGATGCGGGCAAAGAGGTGGATCTGGGCGTAGCGAAGACCATTGGGATAGCCCTTGCCGTTGCACCACTCCTGGTGCTGGAGGATGCAGGCCATCTGCTCTTCGGGCAGGCGGACGCCGCTCTCCTGAAAGACCTTCATCCCCGCCTCCGGGTGGGTCCGGATCAAGGCGAATTCCTCGTCGGTCAGCTTGCCCCGTTTGTTCAGGATCTCGTCGGGGATATAGATTTTGCCGATATCGTGGAGGATGGCGCCGACGGCCAGGCTCTCCAACTCCGCCTTCGAGAGGCCCAGGCTCATCCCGATCATCGTGCTGAGGAGACAGACGTCGACGGAATGATGGAGGGTGTAATCGTCCGTATCCCACAACCGCGACAGGCGCAGGCCGATCTTCTCATCGCGAGCGATGGAGGAGACGATCTCCGCGGTGGTGTCGCGGATGGCCCCTTCGTTGAAACCATGGCCCTCACGCATATCGAGAAAGACATCGCGCACCGTTTCGATGGAATGTTGGAAGAGGACCTGTTCCTGTCCCACTTTTTTCAGGGACTCATACTGCATCTCCAGGCCGGCGCCGGTGACAGCCTTCGGCTTTTGACCGGTGAGGATACCGATCTCTTCCCATTTGAGGATCTGCCGGTAGATGGCGTCTGTGAGCAAGGTTCCTTTCGGGATCAATAACCGGCCATCGACAGTAAACACATCGGCGGCCAGCATATCACCGACTGCATATTGTTCAGAGACTTTTCCCGTTTGCGCTGAAAACACCCGCGCCCGCCCCCATTTCGCCATATTTCGGCCAGACGAAGCGCCCAGCGGTTCCCGTCCCGCCCAAAGCAGCAGGTGGGACGGCTCGCCGCCAACACAGTCCTTTTGGTAGTATATGTCTGGCATTCCATTCAAGGATTTCAATTTCAAAGCCCATTTTCTTCCGATGAAGTTCGACGACGGCACTTGGTTTTCCTCCGAAGCAAAAAACAAATCCTTTACATAAACGCTAGAAATCACAAGCGAAATGCCCCTTCTGCCCGTTAACGAACGCTTTCGCCAAAATCGGGGGTTTTACAAAAGTGGCGCAAGCAGTGTATGATCCCTATGTGAGAAAGGTCCAATACAAATCCAGGAAATAGTCGTAATTTTCACAACTCGCTGAGTTCCCAGGCAGGGAAGCGGGGGAACCAACCATGGCGGTGAAATCGCCATTGCCGGGGTGAGTCCCGGGCCTGTGTGGTCCGGGTAGGGCAACTCCGCAGCCCGAACCCGTCAGCTAACCTCGTAGGCGTCGCTGGAGAAAGGAAGAATCCGCACGTGAACATCGCTTTTTTTCTGATCCCGAAAAAAGACGTGATCCATCTCCCTATTCACGCCACCATGCGGCAAGCGGTCGAAAAGATGGAATACCACCGCTACACCGCCGTCCCCCTCATCGACGGTCAGGGCCGCTATGTGGGCACCCTTACCGAGGGGGATCTGCTTTGGAAAATGAAGAATACGCCGAGCTTGGGCTTTGACAACATCCACAAGGTCTCCCTCAACGAAGTGCCGCGGCGCATGACCATCAAACCGGTCCACATCTACGCCGAGATGGAAGAACTGATCTCCCTGGCCAGCGAACAAAATTTCGTCCCTGTCCTCGATGACCGCGGCGTCTTCATCGGCATCGTCCGCCGCCGGGAGATCATCGAATACTGCGCCGGCCTGCTGCAAGCGGGACGGCCGGTTGCCCGGGCCGCCGTTGCTAACGGGGGTTGAGCGAGGCCCCAGTCATAGAAAACATAAACCGACGCAGAGAAAAGCCGTCTCAAGCTAAGCTTTAGCTGAGGCGGCTTCTTCTTCGATATCCACAACATAGAACTGGATCCCTATCCTCCGCGAAGCGTCTTCAGCCGGAACCGTGCCAGGAAACGTTGGAAGACATCCGGTTCGGCCCGGATGGTTACCGCGATCTCCGGCAGGCGAAAGGCGCCAATGGAGACCTTCCGCTCTGCGCCCAGGTCGACGCGCCACCCCTCACCCTCGAAACACCCTGGTGACTGCTCCACCCCACCCAATTCCACAAGGCATTGGCCGAGCTCCCGTTTCGTGATCGACCGCATCCGCAACTCCTTTTCCAACATACGATATCCCCCGTTCTCATTCTTGATTGAATTCCATGCCTTTCCGGCTTGTCCGATTGGACTGTTTCTTGTTATTGTAATCTCTGACGCAAACACCTGCCACATTTGTACACCCATGCCCTTTGTTCAGCCTTCACCCTATAACCTTCGCCCTGACCTTCATCATTAAAATGAACCTTCCCATCAACAAACCCCGCTTAAGCGGTTCGTCTGAAAAAACCTTCTTACCCTAAAATTTCCCCCTGTAACCTGTCACCTTTTCGCTCCCGGCGCCGTCTTTATCATGGAAACCCAAAAGGGACCGTTGCGCAACGGCTATAAGGGGGAGACTACCATCAACGGCCATCTTATCGCCATTTCTACGCCGATATATGGTGAAAATATGGAACAACGCTTTCAACAACTGTATCGGGAAATGGCGCCCAAGCTGGGTCGCCAGGCCAACTTCCTTTTGGGGGACCCTGCCGCTGCGGAGGATCTGGTCCAGGAGGCCTTCTTGCGGTTGCACCGCACCGGCCTGGACGGCGTGGAACATCCCGCCGCATGGCTGAGCAAGGTGATCAACAACCTCTGCTACAGCCACCTGCGCAGCGAAGGCAGCCGCAGGCAGCGTGAGGAAAAGGTCTTTCTCCAGAGTTCTGCCGAATTGTCGGCTACAGCGGCCTTGTCGGCAGAACAGATCGTCCTGGAACGAGAGGAAGCGCGCCTCACCCGCCTGGCCCTGGACCGACTGCAATGCCGCGATCGCCTCGTTCTGTTGCTCAAGTTCTCCGGATTCAGTTACGATGAGATCGCCGCGGCGACCGAGATAGGGCGCAGTTCCGTGGGAACGGTGCTCCTCCGCGCTCGCGAACGATTCAGAAAAGCCTTTGAACAACTCGCCACCAGCCACTCAATCGGGGGGTGAATCGATGAACTGCCGTGATCAGGGAACCTGGCAGGCTTTTCTGGATAACGAAGTGACTCCTGCCGAAAAGGCAGCCATGCAACGTCATCTGGACACCTGCGCTCCTTGCGCCGCCACGTTGGCTGAACTGACCGAACTGGAAGAATGGTCAACAGAGTCCTTAGCCGCCTACCAACGAGCGATGGAGACGGCGGCTCCCCTCCCGCCGGCGACCGGTCTCCCGCCCTTCGCTCCTGCCAACCGCCGCCCCACTCTGCCAATAGACAAACAAGGAGGAACCTCGCTGATGACACATTGGAAAAAATGGGCAAGCGCTGCGGCAGCCGCCGCCATGCTGGCCGGCGCCCTGACCGTGGCCCCCGTGCAACAGGCTGTTGCCGATTTTCTCTCCCTCTTCCGGGTGCAAAAATTGCAGATCGTCCAGGTCACACCGGAACAACTTGACACGATGGCCCAGGCCGTCAAATCCAAGGTCGGCCAGGTGGATCTGCAGCAGTTCGGCAAAGTCGAGGTGCTGCAAAAACCGGAAGAACAAAAAGCCTTCCCCGACCAGGCAGTGAAACTGCTGCCCTTCGCCTTCAAACAGCCATCCTTCCTGCCTGACGGCTATGGCCGTCCCCGTCAGGTATCCGTCTCGACGGAGGGTCGTTCCGAATTCCGTCTCGATGTGGCCCAGGTCAACAACCTGCTCAAAGGCATGGGGGCCACAACGCTTCTGCCTGACAGCTTGCAGGGCAAGGCGTTCGGATTGCGCATCCCCGCCGGCGCGCGGAGCGCCTTCACCAACGACGAGAGCAACAGCCGCATCAGCCTGGTCCAGTTCTCTACTCCTGAACTGACCGTTCCTGATGGCGTCAATCCCCGTGACCTGCGGGCAGCCCTGCTTGATTTTCCGCTTCTGCCCCAGGATGTGCGGACCCAGTTGGCCGGCATCGAAGACTGGCAGAACACCATGGTGGTCCCCGACGTCAACGGCACTGTGGAAAAAGTCAACGTCAACGGCGCCGAAGGCGTTTACAACGCCGGTAAACACGGCGGTGGCAACCTGCTCTGGGTGGAGCAAGGCGTCATGTATCAGGTGAACGGCCCTGTTGACAAGGAGACCCTCCTGAAGGTGGCCCGTTCGCTGAAGTAAACGCTGACCGCCTTTTGTCTACATGTAGATGAGGTGAATCTGTGCCTGCCATCGAAACGATTGAATTAACCAAAACCTATCAAGGCCACGGGGGCTGCCGGGAGATTTCCCTGGCAGTCCCCCACGGCTGCATCTTCGGCCTTCTCGGTCCCAACGGCGCCGGGAAAAGCACCCTTGTCAAGATGCTCGTGGGCCTTCTCCAGCCAACCTCCGGCGAAGCGCGCCTGCTGGGGCGTCCCCTCGAAGATGTCTCTGTCCGCAAAAGGATCGGTTTTTTGCCGGAAGGCTTCCGTTATCACGACTGGCTCAGCGGTGAAGACCTGCTTCGTTTTCACGCCTCCCTCTACGGCCTCTCCTCTCGGGAGGCCTCCGAGCGGATCCCCGTCGTCCTGGAAATGGTCGGCCTGGGAGAGCAGGGGCGCAAACGGGTCGGCGCTTACAGTAAGGGGATGCAGCAGCGCATCGGGCTCGCCTGCGCCCTCCTGTCTGACCCGGAACTGGTCTTTCTTGATGAGCCTACCTCCGCCCTCGACCCCATCGGGCGCAAGGAGGTCCGCGACCTCCTCGTTCAACTGCGCGCTCGGGGCAAGACAGTCTTCCTGAACAGCCACCTCTTGAGCGAACTGGAGACGGTCTGTGACCGCATCGCCATCATCAAACAAGGCCGGCTGCTCTTTCAAGGCGACTGGCGCGAACTGGCCGGTCCGTTACGGCAGGCGCGGGTCGTCGTGAGCATGGGCATTGGGGTAGGCGTCGACACCGCTGTCACCCTTGGGGCGCCTGCTGCCCTGACGCAAGAACTGACCCTTTCCGGCATCACCCTGACGAAGGCGACGCCGCTGCCTGCTGAAGCGGACAAGCCACCCCGCGCGGAGTGGCTCTTGACCTGGAGTGAAAACCCGCCTGATATTCCCCGCCTGGTGGAAACCCTCGTCCGGTTCGGCATTCCCGTCCATGAGGTAGCCCCTCTGGCCGGTTCCCTGGAAGAACTCTTTCTCGAAACCATCGCCAACGGTTAGGAGGGATCCGACCTGTTTTCCATCGCCCGCCTCACCTTTCAAGAGGCGTCCAAAAAGCGGATCTTCCTGCTCACCCTCCTGCTATCGGCCGTCTTTCTCGGCCTTTACGGCGCCGCTTTGCACCTGTTCGCCAAAGAGTTCGTCAAAATCCAATCCGCACCCGGCGGTGTGCAACTGATCGCGCGCCAGGTCATCGGCCAGCAACTTCTCGGCGCCGGCCTCTATTTCTCCTCTTTCCTGCTGGCCTTATTGGCCCTGCTGGCCAGCGTCGGCTCCATCGCCTCGGAGATTGAAAACGGCTTGCTCCAGGCCATTGTGTCCAAGCCGATCCACCGGCGCGAGATCGTCCTCGGCAAGTTCCTGGGCTATGGCATCCTCTTGACGGTCTACGCCCTGCTCCTCTACGGCGGGATCATGCTCTTAAACGGTCACTACAACCATCCCGCCCTCACCACGCTGACGTCCGGCAACCTGATCGCCGGAGCAGCCGTCTTTCTGCTTCAACCGCTGCTGTTGCTGGCGGTGGCCCTGCTGTTCAGCACCCTCTTTCGAACCCTTACGGCCGGGATCGTCTCGGTTCTCCTGTACGCCCTGTCTGTCGTCGGCGGTTTCATCGAACAGATCGGCGGTCTGATCGACCGCAGCGACCTCGTCAACACGGGCATCGCCGTCAGCCTGGTCATCCCGAGCGACACCCTCTTTCGCAAGTTGATGAGCATCGTCGCCGGCAGCAACAGCAGCCCGCTCGCCTCCCTGGCGGCAGGCCCCTTCGGTGTCACCGCGCCGCCGAGCAATCTGATGCTGGCCTATATCATCCTGTATATCGTCGCCTCAATCTGGCTGGCGATCCGGGTCTTTAAAAAGAAAGAACTATAATTCCACCGGGCTATACCCTCGGGCCGCTTCTTCGCTCGCCTTCCACCTGCATGGACTTCAACTTGCCCGCTTCGTCGGCCAATTCATGGGATTGCCGCTTGAGGATGTCCGCCGTGTCTTCAATGGAGGCGTTGATGGTTTCGCTCCGCATAGATCGCCCGCATCATCTCCTCACAAACGCCATAGCCGCAGCACTGGCAGTTGATCCATCGTTCCTCTTCCGTGGGCTTATGCAGGCTTTGCCAGATCCGCTCCGCCTCCTCACGCGTCGGTTCGTCGAAGGGCTCTTTTCCCTTAGAAAAGAGGCCCTTTTTTTGTTGTCCCTGTTTTTCTATCTGCGCCTTTTTCCGTTTGTCCATCGCCCGGTCGATCTGATAGCGTGTCAGGTGGTGGGTCGTAGCGGGGCCGACGTTGCAGCCATGGAGGCAGTTGAGGATATCGACCAACACCGGCGCTTGGCCGCGCCGGATGTCCTCCTTCAGAATCGGAAAATACTCGCTATAGACCTCGCTGGCGCCTTCGACGCGGGGAATATCCGCTCGCTCGACCGGCACGCCGAAGCGCCGGAACTGTTGCAAATGAAAAACTCCACTGCCACAGGGTGGAGTAAACGAGTATGACAAGTAGTAGGATTTAATTCCCTCTTTATTCTAAATTTAATAGTGGTAATTGGATAGTGAGAATCACGGCCTCTTTTCGACAATTATTTGGGTAAAAAACCCAAAAATCACTATTGACAGAAAATTCTAAATAATATTAAAATTAATCCAGCCTCAGCCGTCGTTTGTTTCGCTTCCTGTTGGTACATTTTTGTCTTGGCGCACTTTATCTTCTACACGAGTCGCACCGCGAATGAATGAGGCCTCATTCATCTCCCTCACCACCATTGATCACCTGTTACATAAATCAAGGAGGTGGCGACTCAGTTCTTTCCCCTATGTTGGTTTCTTTCCCTAAGCGTTTGGCATGAGTAATGGAACAGAAGGAGTGATTCGAATGCGCAACCGTTGGATATCCCTGATGACCGCCGTGATCATGACCGGCTTTGCCGCGCTCGAAGGCGTTGCTGAGGCGGGAACCTACTCGGTGGTCAAGAAACAGACCATTCAAGCCAACGAAGCCTTTTCCTCCCGGATCAACGTGGAGATCCCCTCATACAGCATGAATGCCTCGACCGATGATTTGCTGATCCGTTTTCCAGCAGACACGATCGTCTCAGATGTCTATGCGTATGCCCCTCCATCCATTGAAAATTCCGACAACCAGATCGCCGATGTGACATGGATGAAAAAGGTTAATCCTAACTCAAATTCCTATGTATTTTCCGTTCAGCGGAACACGGCCTCTCCAGGCAAAGGGTTTTTTTATATCGATTTTCAAGGCATTCGCATTCCTTCGTATCAAAAAGGCGACTTTCCCGCCTATATGGAAGCCTCGCCAAACTCTGTTTTTTCTACGGAGCAACTTCCCTTAGCCACGATCTCCTCCGGAAAAGTAACCCTATCGGTCGATGAAGTAGCCTCCATCAGTTCGGACAGCGCCGCATTGAGCACAATCCGCATCCGGGAAGAAAGTCCTGGCGACCTAAAAATCGCTACCGATTCAATCGAACTAAAACTTCCGCCAGGGTTCAAATGGAAGCTCAACGGCACGGCCACCAACGAAACACTCTGGGGCGACCTTGCCCTTGGGTCACTCACCACCGAGAACAACGATCAGACATTGAAGATAGGGATCAAACTAAAAAGCGGCGTCACCCTTGTCCCCGGAAGCAAACCCAAGGCTTCAACCATTGAACTGTCGAACCTGCTGATCGAAGTGGATGAACAAGTAGCCCAAGCCGGCGATGTGAATGTAACGTTCGACGGTCAAAGTGACGTTACGGCCTCATCGATGGTTATCGCCCGGTATGGCGGCTATTCCCTCAAAGGCGGACCGTACGGGGATATCCCTACGATTATCGCCGGGCGACGGGATCAACCGATTGCCGTTTTCTTCGGTGAAGAACTTGCGCCTGGCACCATCGATGTCAACCGCAGCATTACAGCAACGGTCCCCAAGTATGTAAAATGGAACCGCGTCCCTGTTCTGGACACGGCCATCTCCGAACTAGGTGACGAGATCCAAATGCAGCGTTTTGGGACTTCTGGGACAGATCTCTTCTACAAAGATGACGATGGGTCAAAAATCAACGGCCGTTTCACGAAAAAGACACAAAAACGAGCGGCAAAGGTCTATTTCAAAAAGGGAACCGTTGATGTGGCTCCGAATTTCAAGGGTTTGCTGGCCCTGGAGTTTGGCGGAACATCCCCGATGCATGGCAAGATGCCGATCGCCAAGGTTGTCCCGCCGGTCGCCATGCAAGCGCTGAAACCGCTGGAAATCGTAGCCGGCGTCAAAAATCAAAAGTTGGACGACATCATCATCGCCGAAACCCTGCCCGGCGCATTACTGGCGAAGCAGTTGCGGATTTATGCGCCTAAGGGGATTACCTTCGAACAACCACCTGGTTTTGAAGTGGTGGAAGGGAACCTCGTTCTTGCCAAAAACTCCGTCAATGTCTCTGATCAAAATGACAACGGCGACCCCTACGTCAGTGTAGACGTTGAAAATAGCAGCTCCGTCGCATCAAAGATCAAACTGAGCAATCTCGTGGTCAACGCCGACGGCAGCGTGCCAGATGGAACGCTCGTCTTCGAAATCAAAGGTTGGGATACGGCGACATCGGAAATCACACAAGGCGATTTTTCCGAATCAAAAGCGGCGGAAACCGTCGTGGCCAACGTGTATCGCTCCTCAACGACGCCAAAGACCCTTCAAGCATTGTTCACGATCGGACAAGCCAACGCACAGTTTGCAGGCAGTGAAGTGACGCTCGGCGCTGCGCCCTATATCAAAGAGGGGCGCACCTACCTGCCCCTTCGGGATGCAGCCAAAGCCGTCGGGATTGCCGACGCAGACATCCTGTGGGACCCGGCAACACAGCAGGCCACTCTGAGCAAAGGGGCCAAATTTGTTCAAATTCAGATGGACAGCACCACACTTCGCGTCAATGGGACTGAGATGACCATGGATACCCCTCCCGAGGTTGTCGATCCCGGGCGCATCATGGTTCCCGTCCGTTGGATCGCAAACGCCTTTAACGCAAATACGCAATGGGATGAAGCCACACAGACGGTAACGATCACCGCAAAATGAGGACCATCAGGGCAGCTTTCTCATGGTCGGCTCTGTGAATGGGCGCGCTTCCCGGGCGCCAGGTTAAAGGTGAAAATCACCGAAAATAGCATTCGAAAAGCCATGGTCGCTGTGGAGCGTACACCACCGCGACCATGGCTTTTTTCATCGCCTCAGATTAATTGGAACCACCTAGTCGCTTTGACAGCATCGCCGCCATTTCCTTCATTTCGACAGGCTTGCACAGGTAATCATCCATGCCCGCCTCCTGGCAGCGTTCACGGTCTCCTGGCATGGCCATCGCGGTCATGGCTACGATGGGCACCCGCTTGCCTGCGCCCGCTTCCATCGCGCGAATTCGCCTGGTCGTTTCAAAACCGTCCATTTCCGGCATCTGACAGTCCATCAATATCAGGGCAAATGTCTCTTCCCTGACAGCCAGGAGGGCTTCCGTCCCATTGCTCACCGTTCGAACAGGGTACCCCAGCTTCTTCAACTGCATGTCCGTCAGTCGCTGGTTGACCGGGTTGTCTTCAACGAGCAGGATTCGCTGCTCCTCCTGCTGCGACCCTTGTACAATCATCGCCTGCGATGGCCCCAGCTCTAACGTCGGTACCGGCGTCGGCGCTGGTGCTGGTGCCGGCGGGGGCAGCGTTGGTGTCGATGTTGGTGCTGTAGATGTAGATATAGGTGTAGGTGTAAATGTAGATGTTGATATTGGCGCCCAAGTGTCCCCTTCTGCCGGTGTTTTGGCCCGTTCTTCTGCCAGGGAAAAGGGAATGGCAACCCAAAAGGTGGAACCCTTGTCTGGCTCGCTTTCCAGGCCAATCTCGCCGCCCATCATATCAACGAGGCGTTTGGAGATGGCCAGGCCCAACCCCGTTCCCCCGAAGCGTCGCGTCATCGATCCATCGGCCTGGGTGAAGGGGTGGAAGAGGCGCTCCTGGGCCTCCTTGTTGATCCCGATACCGGTATCAGCGACTTCAAACCGAATCGTGAGCCGTTGCTCCTCCCAAGATTGCTGGCTCACCATAATCGACACCCGCCCGCGTTCCGTAAATTTGACCGCGTTACTGGTCAGGTTCAGCAAAATTTGGCGTATCCGCACAGGGTCGCCGAGCAATGCTTGGCGGAGCCGGGGATCAACGAGGGCTGTCAGGGCAATCCCCTTTTCAAGGGCATGGCGATGCATCAGTTTCTCAACGCCATCGACAAGAGGCTCCACATAAAAGGGGACCGATTCCAACTCCATCTTACCGGCTTCAATCTTAGAAAAATCGAGCACATCGTTGATGATGGCCATCAGCAGTTCCGCCGACTCTTGCACCGTAACGGCGTAATCCCGTTGTTCTTCGTCGAGGGACGAGTAAAGCAGCAGTTCCGTCATGCCCAGAATGCCATTCATGGGGGTGCGGATCTCATGGCTCATCATGGCCAGAAAATCGCTTTTCGCTTGGTTGGCTTCCTCTGCCGCCTGTTTTTGCCGAACCAGTTCTTCCTCTGTCTTTTTCAACTCAGTGATATCGGAAACAAAACCCACCACCCCGGAAGGTTGCCGCTCGCCTTTTTCGTAGTACGGTTTGGCGTAGTTGTAAAAAGTCCGTCCACCCATTTCGGTGGTAAACTCCTGCAATTCCCCCCGGAACACTTTCTCTATGGCAGGCACAGAGATGTGGGAAAACTCGGGTGGGTGCACCTCTTCAATCGCTCGCCCCTTGACGGCGTCAGTGGTAAGGCCGAACTTTTCCGCGACGGCGCCCTCATTAAAGGTAAAGCAAAAACGTCCGTCAGGCATACGCTTCAATTTAAAGACTATGTTCGGCAGCATCTGTATGGTCTGTTTAAATTCATCGGCCAACTGCAACCGCAGTTCCTCCGCCTGATGCTGTTCTGTCACATCAATGCCAGTGGCGATGATGTATTCGGCTTGTCCAAAAGAATCATACAGCAGCGCATTGGACCAGGTAATCATGCGCAAGCATCCCTCTTTGGTGACCCATTGGTTTTGCGTTTTTTGGATAAAAGCGATCTCTTGGGGATTTTCGAAGGCTGTTCTGAGCGTTTCCGCTGATTCCGGCAAGGGCAAGAAGTCCCAAAAGACCCTCCCTTTGACCTCATCAAAGGTGTACCCGGAAATCTCTTCACAGGCGCGGTTAAATCGAACGATGCGTCCCGTCCGGTCCAACACCATGATCAACGCCCCAGAGGTGTCTAAGACGGTGGAGATAAAGACCTGCTCGTGTCTTAATTCCAAGTTGGCGTCAGCCAGCGCCTGCGTGCGCTCGCGAACCTTCTCTTCCAGCGTCTCATTGGCCTGCTGGATCTGCTGGAACTTGTCCTGCAAGGCGTCGGCCATCGCCTGAAAGTTGGTGATCAGATCGTCAAATTCGACAATGATACTTTGGGGCCAGTCGACCCTCGTCCGCGATAAAATTTTGTCGGGAAGATCCCGCGTCACTTCCACCAATTGAGAGACGGGATGGGTGCTTTGCCGGTTATGCCATGCGCCAATGACGAGCGCGGAAAAGGTAAAGGCCAGCATCAGCGCCAGGTTGCGGATGTACTCCTCCATGAGTTGCTTTTGGTAGGGCGCCAGCGGTATTTCAACGATGACCTTCCATGGAAGGTCATCACTCACCACGGTCTCTCGCAGGTAGGCGGATCGTTGCCATTTAGTCACAGGCGGCAGGTTCTTTTCGTCCGGAATCCGTTGCCACACGCCATCACGCAACGGAATCACCTTACCTGATTGATGGTCGGCGTATCTCGCCAAAAAAGGAAGGTCTTCCCGGGTGCTGGCCATCACCTGTCCGGCCTGGTTCAGGAGTGTCACCTGAGCGTATCCCGCCGGATCCAGCGAGGATGTCAACAGATTTTTACGGATAAAGTCAAGGTTCAGATTGCCGGCAGCGACACCAATCAATCGACCTTCATTACGTATAGGAATCGCTGTCTCTACGGAAGGATGACCATTTTCGTCGACAAATGCCTCGGAAAGGAAAAACTGGCGCGAAGACCGAGCCTGCTGAATGCGCTCTTCGCTTCTTGACGTTATGCCGGTTTGGGAATCCGAAACATCACTCGGCGCCAGCAACGCGCCGGAAGTGTCATAGAGGCGGAGCTTGGAATACTCCATTCGAATGTTTTGGGTCAGCCTGAGCGTACCTTGGAGTTTTGGCGCAGGCTGCATATCGGCTTCCACGGCGATGCGGCCCACCTCATTCAGCAACAAAAACCCTTCCTGGAAGCGAATGTCCACCCATTTATCCGTAGTCGAAGTGATGTTATCCAACTCGGCGATCACTGATTGCTCGATTTTCATAAAGGCGTTGCGGCTGTAGGCCGTCAACATCAAAATGGCCGGAATCAGGACACAAGCCATGAGGGACAGATACCACGTCTGGGCCAGGGTGCGCCGGTATCGCCGCTGCAAGGGAATGCCCCAGCGTTCGAAAGGCGCATAGAGCACAAGCAGACTGGCAATCAGGGCGTTGAAAATCCCGTTGGTTGCCTGCTTTAACATGATCAGCAGGGTCAACGTGGGATCAACCTTCATCACACCATAATATAACAACCAGACCAGCGGCATACCAATCAAGAGCCAGAAGAGGCTGGTGGCGAAGACCAGGCTATGGGGCCAGCGTCGAAGGGCCAAACCGGCTGCCAGTGTTTCCAGCACCAAAATGATCGCTGCATAGGGGTGGTTCCACAGGATGATGGTGTATCCGGCTGCGATGGCGGAAACGACCAATCCCCACGGCAGTCCGTAGAGAACAAGCACAACCATGACGGCGATGCTGCCATATAAAAATTCGACGCCGAAAAAAAGGGGCAGGTTGAAGTAGTTGCCCAAAAGGCCGAGACTTGTGAGTGCGATCAGAAGGAGATAACCCGGCAGTTTGGCAGGATTGGACGGCGTTGTCGTCGACAAAAATATGCCCCCTTGACAGTCGGTGTGACAGTGATCGGCATTCAAGAAATTGTCGGAATATGAACAAGAAAGAGCAACATATGTATGAATGTTTTATTCTTGACATTCACTTTTTTATCCTGCAAGCAGACAGCCCCTGTGTCGGGCAAACATTTTGTTCATCAAGGGTAGAGAAAAAAACAACATTACTCAAATGGGTAAAAATAAAAGCACCCCCTGGGTTCTGCAAACACCCAGTTTGCAGAACTTAGGGGGTGCCTCATTCCAAGTCATATCCCTTGCCGCCTACGTCTCCGTCGGCTTAAAAAAGGTCTTCAACGCCCCGTAGACCTCGCCCTTGTCGCGGATCGTCACTGTGGAAAACTTCGGGCTCTGGATTTTTCGGAAGGCGTTCATCAAGGTGCTGGAAAAATGAGACCGCACGATTTCGCCGTAACCGAACTGGTTGCACTTGCTCAATAACTCGTTGACCAAACGGACACAGGGCTCATTGTCAGTGGACAGGTTGTCGCCGTCAGAGAAGTGGAAGGCGTAGATGTTGTAGTCTTGAGGCGGGAAGCGCTTGTCGATGATCTCGTTGGCCAGTTGGTAGGCCGAGGAACAGCGCGTGCCGCCTGATTCGCCTTTGGTGAAGAACTCCTCTTCGGTGACCTCTTTCGCCTCTGTGTGGTGGGCGACGAAGACGATCTGCACGGCGTGGTATTTGCTGCGCAAGAAGCGGGTCATCCAGAAGAAGAAGGTGCGGGCGATGTACTTTTCGAAGTTGCCCATCGAGCCGGATGTGTCCATCATCGCCAGCACGACGGCGTTGGAGTGGCGCTCGTGGTGGATCTCCCAGGTCTTGTAGCGGAGGTCTTCCGGCAAAACGGGGAAAAAGCCGGGGGCGCCCTTCATGGCGTTTCGTTTGAAGGCCTCAATCAGGGTGCGCTTGCGGTCGATGTTGCCCTGGAGCCCCTTTTTGCGGATGTCGTTGAAGCGGTAGGACTCCGTCTCCAGTTCCGGCGCGGCCTTTTCCTCCATGTTTGGTAGCCCCAGGTCGGCAAAGAGGATATCTTCCAGTTCGTCGACATCCACTTCCGCTTCAAAGTAGTCGACACCCGGCTCGGAACCAGCGCCGCCGTTGCCCTGCCCCGGCGCCGGCTGCAGTTCCCGGCCGAGGACATCGCCCACCTTGCTCTGGCCGTTTCCCTGGCCGACATGCTTTTGCTTGTTGTGGTCGTAGCGGATGCGGTACTCCTCCAGGGAGCGGATGGGCACCTTCACCGTTTTTTGACCGTCGTTTAAGATCAGCGCTTCCTCGCTGATGATCTGGGGGAGGTTTTTCTTGATCGCCTCGCGCACCTTTTCCTGGTGGCGGCTCTGATCGATAAAACCCTTGCGGTGGAGCGACCAGTCCTCTCGGCTGATAGAGAAATCGCCGGACATTCCGACCACCTCCTAGCGGTTGAGGAGGGAGCCGGTGTAGCGCAGCAGTTCGTTGGCGCAGACGTGGCAGTACCCATGATGCTCGATCAGGCGGGCCGTCACTTCGTTCATCCGCTTCAACTGCTCGGCGTTCGGCGTGCGGCTGGAGGTGGTGATCTTGACGACATCCTTCAGATCGGCGAAGAGTTTTTTCTCGATGGCCTCCTTGAGCCGATCATGGGAGGTGTAATCGAAGCTCTTGCCCTTGCGGGCGTAGGTGGAGAGGCGGATGAGGATCTCTTCGCGGAAAGCTTTTTTGGCGTTTTCGCTGATGCCGATCTGCTCTTCGATGGAGCGCATCAACTTTTCATCGGGATCCATCTCTTCGTCGGTGATGGGATCTTTCAGTTTTGTGCCATTGCAGAAGGCTTCCACGTTGTCGAGGTAGTTGTTGAGCAGGGTGCGGGCCGACTCTTCATAGGCGTAGACGAAGGCCTTTTGAACCTCTTTTTTCGCAATATCGTCAAATTCTTTGCGCGCGATAGCGATATAGTTGAGCAACCGCTCCCGCTCCTCCTTGGAGATGGAGGGGTGCTGGTCAAGGCCGTCTTTGATGGCCCGCAACACATCGAGGGCGTTGATGCAGACCGTGTCTTTGCGGATCAGTGCCGACGAAAGGCGGTTGATCACATAGCGCGGGTCGGCGCCGCTCATGCCCTCGTCGATGGCCTCGTTCTGCAGTTCGACGAGGTCTTTTTGTTTAAACCCTTCCACATCCTCCCCGTCGTACAAGCGCATCTTCTTGACCAGATCCATGCCCTGTTTTTTCGATTCCTTCAGCCGGGACAGGATCGAGAAGGTCGCCGCCGCCCGCAAGGCGTGGGGGGCGATGTGGATGTGACGCAGGTCAGACTGGGAGATCAGCTTTTCATAGATGCGGACTTCGTCGGTGACCTTCAGGTTGTAGGGCACCCGGACGACGATCATCCGCGAGATGAGGGCCTCATTCTTTTTGTTGGAGACGAAGCCCTTGTACTCGCTCTCGTTCGTGTGGGCGCAGATGAGTTCGTCGGCCGAAATGAGGGCAAAGCGACCGGCCTTGAAGTTGCCCTCCTGCGAGAGGGACAGCAGGTTCCAAAGGAATTTTTCATCCGCTTTAAGCATTTCTTGGAATTCCATCATTCCCCGGTTGGCCTTGTTCAGTTCCCCGTCAAAGCGGTAGGCCCGGGGATCCGATTCGGAGCCATACTCGGAGATGGTGGAGAAGTCGATGGAGCCGGTCAGATCGGCAATGTCCTGGCTCTTGGGATCAGAGGGGCTGAAGGTGCCGACGCCGACGCGGTTTTCTTCGGAAAAGAAGATCCGCTCGACCGGCACATCCTCGATGCGGCCGTTCCATTCCGTCTCCAGGCGCATGCGGCAGTGCGGGCAGAGGCTGCCTTCGATGTAGACGTTGTATTCCTGCTGAAAATCCTCCCGCAGTTCTTTGGGAATCAGGTGGAGGGGCTCTTCATGCATGGGGCATCCTTTGATGGCATAAAGGGCGCCCAGTTCGGTGCGGCTGAATCGTTCGAGGCCCCGTTTGAGCATCATGACGATGGTCGATTTGCCGCCTGAAACAGGCCCCATCAGCAGGAGGATCCGTTTGCGAACCTCGGTGCGGCGGGCAGAGGAATGAAAATACTCCTCGACAAGCGTCTCCAGTGTTTTGTCCAATCCAAACATCTCATGCGAAAAAAACTTATAGCGCTTGACGCCGTTGACCTCTTCCACTCCCTCCGAGACGATCATGTTGTAGATCCGGGAGTGGGCCAGTTGGGTGATGAAGGGTCGTTCTTTCACCAAATGGAGATATTCCCGGAAAGTCCCTTCCCAGGCTAGATCCCTCTCGCGCTGGCGGTAGTTTTCTAGTTTATTGAGAAACTCCAAATCGCTCCCCCCTGTTCTTATCCGAAGGCATGGCCAATTCTTTCCTGTATGCCGCGCCGTATGCCCCTCGACCGTTTCAGTAGCGTAGTTGCTGGATGGTTACTTCTACCTTATGCGGGGAGGGGTGGATCAAACACAGGGGTTGTCCGAAAACGAAAATCGAATCAGCAGCAGGTGGGAGAACCTATTGCGCTGGTTTTACGCTCACGGGCATTTGACTAAAATATTCCCGCTAAACTCAACATCGTCAGGCGGTAGTACATGTCCTCTTTGAATCGCATCTGAATCACGATCGGTAATTGCCAAGTCTGGTTCTGCAATAGCAAAGAAGTTCATCACATGACTGCCCTTTTGCAAACCTGTTATATCGATATCAAAAGGTATTTCTATGATCGACCGGCCTTGAGGGGATAATAACAAACCATTTTTCTTTTTATAGAAGGAGGCTGGCTGGTTATCAATCGTCATAATTATCAAGTATTTTTTGTAATGCAAATCGCTTGGTTGTAAATAATACAAACGTCCTGATATCTGATCTCCTTCTGCTTCAAAATCATACACAGTGGTGTAGAAAAATTGTTCTTTTTTCCTGTCCTTTTTGATTTCCTCTAAATTCTTTCCGTCAGGGTGAAAGGTAAACCCTCCGAAGTCCTTTGGATTCTCAACTGTCTTTATGTCATCGCCTTGTAACGCATAATTATTTACTATGTTTTCTGGCAGCTTAAAATTATCCGGTTCCTCATCTTTATCTTTAATCCAAATACGATTGCCCATATGGAGGGAGCTATAAAAACGATCATTCTCTGGACAAGTGATCGCTATCAACTGCAACCAATGGAGGTCATGTGTTAGTGCCTGTTCATTTATTTTCAGCGGCAGCTTTATTGTCTCATTGGGAGGTAAATCTACCTGGTGGTAATATTTCTTTGACTGATTATCAAGGTCAAAACTGATTTGCTTCCCATCTAACACAGCGATTACATTTAAAGATAGATTGGATTCTCCTCTATTAGAAAGCTGTATATAAGTTAAAAACTTACCCCCCTGTGATTTCTGGATTAGATTCACCGTATCAAACGATTGCTCTTGACTAACAGAAATAGCGAGACCGCCCTTAGTCACTGTTTTTGCAGGCATTATCTGTTCAGAAGCGCATCCACTTACAAAGCACAATACGACCATAAGACAATAAACAGATATCACTTTTTTAAATTTAGTCATGCATACACCCCTCGCTAAATCGTATCAAGCGGGTGAACCGTCGTTTGCTTTCACCCTTGAATGTATCCTGAATCCGTTTTCACTCGCAAAGGAAACTGTCGGAAACTAACGAAAATACCCTGTATAATAAAGCTATGTGGAGATCACCGCGCAGCCCCTGGTTCGATACGTGTAAGGGGTTGTATGCTGCTTTTACATGACAGGATTTGCTAATGGCAGCTGAAAATAGAGATTAACCCATCAAAGCTCCATTGGTGGGTATGCGCCGTTTCTCTATTTGATTTTCTTTGTTTATTTTACAATGTAATAAACTTGATTTAAACATATATTCTGGGATTAATTTAAATTTTTTCAGGTCGATTTGCGATAGATTTCGCATTTCTTTCGTTAGAACCAAGTAGCACCAAAGGCAACCTGAAACCGTAAAGTGATAAGACGCCCTTTGTAGGATGACGACTCTATGGGCGAGCCCATCCTACTCAATTGGCACGGATCTTAGCAGGACAATGCAAAAAAACCTGAGGCCACTCATGTTTTCAATGAAGTGAACCTCAGGTTTTTGCGTTTCTTAGATCCGGCCCTTCCGCGCTTTAACGTTGCGGATGATGGCCTTTTCGGAGCGGTCTGAGAACTCCGTCGCCGCTACGGCGGTGATATTCTCCGGATCCTGGGCGGCCACATGGCGCACCGTCTGGGTTGAGTCGGGAACGGATTTTTCCGGGGTCATTGGGCACTCCCTCCTCCTGCTTCAATCGACGTTCTGTTTCACGGCAACGAGCCTAGTATGTCCAGGAAAGGGCTTCGCGCGAAAAGACAGCCCGAATCACAGAGGAGATGAATCGCAGATCGCAGCCAGTGGAGCGTGCGGCCTTTCCTTGAAAGAGAAGGCGCTCATTCGAAAATCCGCAGCAGCGGGAACGTCTCCCTTAAAAGGCCGGGACGACGGCTCCTTTGTACTTCTCATCGATGAATTTCTTCACCTCGGCGCTGGTGAGCGCCTTGACCAGCTTCTGGATGGCTTCGTTGTTCTCGTTGCCGTTTTTGACGACGACGATGTTCACGTAGGGGGAGTCCTTGCCTTCCATCGTAAGGGCGTCTTTCAAGGGATTGAGACCGGCGCCAAGGGCAAAGTTGGTGTTGATGACGGCGATATCGGCGTCATCGAGAACCTTGGGCAGCATGGCCGCTTCCAATTCGGTGATTTTCAGGCCTTTGGGATTCTCTTTGATGTCTTTCGTCGTCGCCTTCACGCCAGCGTTGGGATCGAGTTTGATCAGGCCGGCCGACTGGAGGAGCAACAGGGCGCGACCGCCATTGGTCGGATCGTTGGGAATGGCCACTTTGGCCTTTTCTTTCAGGTCGGCAAGGGACTTCACCTTCTGGGAGTAAACGCCCATGGGCGCCACGTCGACGCCAGCGACCGACTTCAGGTCGAGCTTATGTTCGGCGGCGAAGGTATCCAGGTAGGGCTTATGCTGAAAAAAGTTGGCGTCCAGTTCGCCGTCGGCGAGGGCCAGGTTGGGCTGCACATAGTCGTTGAACTCGACGATCTTCAGTTCGATGCCATCCTTGGCCAGGAGGTCCTTGGCGATCTTGGCGATCTCGGCATGGGGCACCGGGGAGACGCCGAAGCGGATCGTTTTCGTCTGGGTCGTTTGGGCCGCCTGCTGTCCACCGTTGCCAGCGGTCGTATCCTTGGCGCTGCACCCGACTGCGCCGAGGGCGGCTACGGAAAGCACCAGGAGGCCGCCCAGGAGAGGGGTGATTTTTTTCTGAAGCAATTGATTGAACATGTTCTGTCGACTCCTTCGCGTTTTTCGTTGTTGTTTTTGTAGTTTTTGTTGTTTTCGCTAAGCCCACGATTTATATCAAGCGCTACACCAGCCCGCGACGTTTGCGGATCCGCGCGGTGAGCCAGTCGCCAAGGCTCTGAAAGACCTGCACCATGGCGACGAGGACCACGACGGTCACCCAGGTCACATCACTGTTGTTGCGCATGTAGCCTTCTCGGATCGCCAGATCGCCCAAACCACCTCCTCCCACTGCCCCGGCCATCGCCGAGTAACCGATCAGGGTGACAAAGGTGATGATGACCCCGAGCAGTAGGCCAGGCAACGCTTCTGGCAGCAGCACTTTTTGAATGATCTGTCTCGGCGTCGCTCCCATGGCGCGAGCCGCCTCGATGATGCCCTTGTCGATCTCCTTGAGAGAGGCTTCGATGACACGGGCCACAAAGGGGACAGCGGCGACGGTGAGAGGGACGATGGCGGCCTGGGTGCCGATGCGGCTGCCCACGAGCAGTTTGGTCAGGGGCAGGATGGCCACCAGCAGGATGATGAAAGGAATAGACCGGAAGATGTTGACGGTGATGGCCAGGACCGTGTTGACCCAGCGATTGGGCAGCACGCCCGACCTTTCCGTCACGACCAGAAGGATGCCCAAGGGGATGCCCAGGAGGGTGGAAAGGCCTGTCGCGGCGATGACCATGTAGAAGGTCTCCCAGGTCGCCTGCAGGTACGTCTCAGTCACGGTCGATCACCTCCACCTTCACATCGCGGGAGCAGATATAGGCCAGCGCTTCTTCCACCTTGACCGCCTCGCCCGTCAACTCCAGCAACAGCGTGCCGAAGGGCGTCTCGCGAACCGTGTCAATGTTCCCGAAGAGGATGTTCGCGTCGACGCCAAAGCGGCGGATGACCGAGGCGATGAGGGGTTCTTCTGTTGCGCCGCCGACAAAGGTGATCCGGATGAGGCGGCCGCCGCTGCTGCGGTGAAAAGCGCCGGCATCGAGAAGATGGCGCAGCTTGTCCCCTTCCAGGGCGCCCCGGACAAATTCCTTGACGACGGGCGAACGGGGGTTGGTGAAGACCTCGCGCACCGGACCGGCCTCGATGATCCTGCCGCCCTCAATGAAGGCCACCTCGTCGCAGATCTCTTGAATGACCTGCATCTCATGGGTGATCAGGACGACGGTGAGGTTGAAGCGGCCGTTGATATCGGCGATGAGACGCAGGATGGACTGAGTCGTCTGGGGGTCGAGGGCCGAGGTCGCCTCGTCACAGAGCAGGATCTTCGGTTGGTTGGCCAGCGCCCGGGCGATGCCGACGCGCTGTTTCTGGCCGCCGCTCAGGTGGGCCACATAAGTGTCTTCCTTGTCTTCCAGTCCGACCAGGGGCAGCAGTTCCTTCACCCGCGCCTGGATCTGCTCTCTCGGCATGCCGGCAATCTCCAGAGGAAAGGCGATGTTCTCCCCGACGGTGCGGGAGGTGAGGAGGTTGAAGTGCTGAAAGATCATGCCGATTTGTTGGCGGAGCGCCCGCAGGCGGGCTTCATCAAAATGGGTGATGTCCTCGCCGTCGATGACGACGCGGCCCTCACTCGGCCGTTCCAGCATGTTGATCGTGCGGATCAGGGTGCTTTTCCCGGCCCCGCTCGGACCGATGATGCCGTAGATCTTTCCCTCAGGGATGGTGAGGTTGATCCCGTCGAGAGCCGTGAAGGGGCCGCCAGCGGTGGGGAAAACTTTTTTCAGGTCGCTGATTTCAATCATGGCTGTCTCCTCGTCTTCGTGATGGGCAAGTCAGATGAAACATAAAAAAACCTCTTCGATAAGAAGAGGTTTTCGCACAGGCCTATTCCCCCTTCTTATCTCCCGGAATGTCTCCCATCCCGCAGGAATTGGCACCGTGTTATTCAACCGGTTGCCGGGCGTCATCGGGCCAGTCCCTCAGCCATCTCTTGATAAGAAGTCATTATTTCGTTGTTACGCCTTGAGTATAACAAGCACAATGTGTGCCTGTCAACGGTTTTTTATCGTGTTCCCCCCCAGTCCATGGGGATTCGATCAGGCCACCGATCGAATCGGTTAGACGTCGACTCGAAACTGTTTCGCTTTTTCTTGCAGCGATTGTGACGACTGTCCGAGACGATCACAGCGTTCCGCCATCTCCTCTGCCGCAGCCGCTTGCTCCTCTGTGGAACCGGCCAGTTGTTGGGAGAGGGTTGAAAATTCGCTCGCAATCCCCTCGATCACGCCAATCGAGGTATTCATCGCATCGACGGAGCGCGAGATCATCTCAGTGGCGTCCTGCATCTGGCGAACGCTGTTCTCTGTGCGCCGCGTCGAACCCATGACCTGCTCCAATGCTTCCGCCCCGTAACGGATCAATCCCACCTGTTCCCCGATGGCGGTCACATTGGCGTTCATCATCCCCACCATTCCAGCCATCTCTTGCTGCACCTGGGAAACGAGACTCGTGATTTGGGAGGCCGCCTTGGCCGATTCCTCGGCGAGCTTTCGCACCTCATCAGCGACGATATGAAACCCTCGCCCGTGCTCACCTGCCCTCGCCGCCTCGATGGCCGCATTCAGGGCCAGCAGGTTGGTCTGTTCGGCAATCCCCGTAATCGATGTGATATTCTGGCCGATCTCTTCGGAAAGCCCGTGAAGCCGTCGAATAGCCGACGTGCTGGCATCGACAGATTGGCTGATCCGCTGGAGGTGTTGGGACGCCTCTTGGATCCGGTCATAACACTGCGTCGCCGCTACCGTCGACTCGTGAGCATCCTGCACCAAAAGACGTGATGCTGCCGTCCCCTCTGAGACATGGCCTTCGCTGGTTTTCACATGATCACGAAAACGGGTGATCTCTGTCGCTTGCTTCCCTGCGCCATCGGCCAGTTCACCGACCGCTTCCGCCAGTTGGGTGGCCGCTCTATCCACCAGGTTTGCTGATTCGGTCAGGTGTTGGGCCGATTCGTCGAGTTCTTTCGACTCTGTTAGCACCTGACTGACAATGCTGCGTAAATTGGCCGTCATTGTCGCAAATGCATGGGCCAACTGACCGAATTCGTCGTCTGATAGCGCCTCACTTTTCGTCATTGACAAATCGCCCTGGGCCACCTGCTCCGCCTGATCACGGAGAAGCCGCAGGGGCCGGGCCACGCGGCGCTCGATGAGCCGATTCATCAGGAGCGCAAACAAGGCCACCGCCAACAGAAAAATCGACAAGCTCGTCCAAAGCAACCGCTGCGCCGGCGCCGCCACCTCCGCCACCGGAATGGCAGCGACCAGCTTCATCCCCGTTTCGCCAATCGGCGCATAGACGGCATACTGGGCCATACCGTTCATGGTGACATGGGCCAGTCCGGCTTCCTTCGCTTCCACCACCTGTTTTCCGAATTGTTGGAGCTCTGTATCCCTTTCATCGACGATTTTTTCATTGAGATTCTTCTGTTCATCGGGATGAGCGAGATAAAAACCCTGCCGAGTCACCACAAAGGCGCGGCCTGCTTGACCGATCCGGATTTTACCTACTGCCTCGTGCAGTTCCTTCAAGCCGATGTCTACGGTGGAAACACCGATCTTCCTGGCGCCCCTATGGATAGGGTGACTGACGGTGAGCATGGGGATCTTGGTGACAATATCGACATAGGGCTCGCTCCAGACGGCTCCACCGGGGCTGTTGATGCCATTCTTATACCAGTCATACTGAAAATAATCATACTCGGGGGTGCTGTACTCCCAGGTTTGTTTGAACTCGGCGCCATCCTTATAGATGTACGGACCAAAATACTTGCCCTTCTCGGGGTAAACGCCCGGTTCGAGCCAGAAACCGGCGCCCACGCTCAGCGGCAGGCTGGTCAGGTGGGCACGGGTCATTGTCAACAATTCTTCGCTATGTTGCGGACCGATGACACCCACGTCGTTGGCGATTGTCTGACTTATGGCGCCGGTGACCAAAAGCTGAGACTCCAACCGCGCCGCCTCCATCTCCGCCTGTAGCCGCAATCGCGAAAGCGTCGATTCGTCTACATTCGTTTTGGTGAACAGAAAGCCAACGACCGTTTGCACCGCAAAAATAACCACGGTCAGCAACAAGGTGAATCCCACCAACAACGACTTGATGCTTTTCATCGCAGCCCGCCCTTTCCTCAATCTTTTGCCCATCCACACTTCTCCGATGACGACGAAGTCCACCATCAGCCAACATGAACAGCCCCACTCACCCGTGGCAATAGACTCACACTATATATGTGAATGATATAATAAGTACGACAAACGGCAACGTTTTCCCTTTTTACCGTTCTTCCATTGTGGACGTATCGACATATCCGAGCAACCCCTGCCGATACTCCTCTTTAAAATTCCGTTTAACAAAGAAAAACCGCAATTCCTGTCGAAGCGGCTTCAGAAAGGAATTGCGGTTTGATGTTTCTATGGTTTGGAGATGATCTTACACCCCGCCGAGCATCTCCAGGTAGGCCTGCACCCGTGTGCGGATCTGCTGGCTGTCGCCCTCGGAGTAATCGGTCTCAATGTGCAGCACCGGCATCTCCCGCTGTTCCCGAATGTAGTCGCGGAGCAGGCGGGCTTCCACGTTGTAGGTATGGCAGCCCTGCCAGGTGATGTCTACAATGCCGTCGGCCTTGTACTCGTCGATGAGACGGACGAGCAGTTCCAGGCGATCCCGATTGGGACTCATGCAGGAACAGGGGGTGGCCAAATACTTCTCGCCGATGGCTTCCAGCGGCGGCTTCGTCTCGTCGACGGTGACAAGGAACTGCTTCATGCCGGCGCAGTTCTCCAGGAAGACGACAGCGGCGCCCGACTCTTCGATGATGCGAATGACCTTCTCGGTGCCCACGCCGGTGGGGACGCCGGTGACGATGATGCGCTTGGCCCCCTTGGCGGCGGCGCCAACGCCCTGGGCGATCCGCTCATCCAGTTCTGCCATCAGTTCCTCCACCCGTTCGGCGAAGGCGGCGCGATCGAAGGAGAAGTTTCGAGACCAGAGCACCTTCAGCAGATCCTGGCCGGACATGGGCGCCGGGTCATGCTTGAGGTAGCCGGCAAGACGCTGCATGAGGCGGCGCTCGGCATTCAGTTCCCCGATGGCGGTGGTCAAAGCTTCATCGGTGATGGTGACTTGGAAGAATTCCTCGATGGCGCCTTTGGCCCGCTTCATCTCAGCCATCCAGTAAGCGCGGTCAGCCTCGCTTTTGCTTCCCGCCGGCAGGCTCATCACATGCATGGGCTTGAACTGGCCCATCAGTTCAAACATCTTCTTCTTCCCGTCACAGGTCGTCTCGCCCATGACCAGATCGGAATGGAGGAAAAAGGGGCACTTGTCGGTGATGGCAAAGCCGTAAGAGGACTTGATCAGGGGACAAAAGTTGCGGGGCAGCACCTTTTCGCCGTCGGCGATGGGCTCTTCCTTCGTGGCGCAGAGGGCCACCGGAACGGCCCCAGCCGCCATGGCCAATTCCTGGGGCGCAAAGACGCAGTAGTGGCCCATCACCTTTTTGCCTTTTTTCTTTTCTTCCACGATGGAACCGGCCGCCTTGGGAATGGCCACATCAAAAAAGGACATGGCGTAGGGGCGTTCTTCAGCGATAACCGTCATCTGAACCTTTCTCCTTTTCACATGGTATTTTCATGTTTATCGCGCATCGATCTGCGCCTTCCCTGCGCACTTTTTCGCAGCGTTCTGCGCCTTTCTTCCCTTCGCTTTTTTCAGCCCGCCGCCTTTTCCCGGGCAATCAAGACGGCCCCGATGGCGCCCGCAAAAGGAGACTGCTCGTTCACCTCAACAGGGCAGCCCAGTTCCTTTTCCAGCGCTGCGCCAACGCCGGCGTTGCGGGCCACGCCGCCTGTAAACAGGACCGGCCCCGACGCTCCGAGGCGGGCCACCATGGCGGCAACCCGACGAGCCACCGATTGATGCAGACCGGCAATGATCGCCCGCCGGTCTACGCCCTGGTTGAGCAGGCCGATCACCTCCGACTCAGCGAAGACGGTGCACATGGCATTGATCGGATGGGGGTGAATCCCGGCCATCGGCAGCCCCTCACCGGGGACGAGCGCGCCCATTTCGGCCACTTCCATCCCCAGCGCGTGGGCCATAACGGCCAAAAAACGGCCTGTGCCGGCAGCGCATTTGTCATTCATGACAAAATCAAGGACGCGACCGGTAGCGCCTACCAAGATCCCCTTGGCGTCTTGCCCGCCGATATCGATGACCAACTGCGCGCCGGGACGAAGGTGCACCGCTCCCCGGGCATGGCAGGCGATTTCCGTGACTGCTGAATCGAGAAAAGGGAGATTGACGCGCCCATACCCGGTGCCACAGATATGGGCCACATCCTCCCTCTTTCGTCCCCAGGCTGCCAAGGCCTCCTGAAGCAACTCCCGAGCCGTCTCGCCGGGGCTCCATCCGGAAGGCCGCTGCCAAACACTGCGGCGATTCCCATCGTCCAGGACTAACTTCACCGCCGTCGAACCGGCATCGATGCCGGCGACGATGGTCGCCCCGTCGGGGGCCTTTTGGTTCGGCGCCGGAGCACAGGCCGGCGTGGCGGCTGCGCCTTTGCTTTCCAAACCCTCTAACCCACCTTTGCGCGCTGGAATCGAACGGTCTGTTCCGCGCGAGAAATGTAAATGCATGTTTCAGGAACCCACCATTCATGAGATGGTTATCACGGGCTCGTTCCCTGCCATCGAAACATATTCGGCTTTCGATAGTGACTTTCCTTTGTATGAAAGTGACAAGGGCACGCTTCTAAAGGTGAAACGCGACGAATAGACATGACAACGGGCTTGGTCCCTAATATTTTCCTAAAAAAGTCTTGCCCATCTGCAAGGCTTTTTTTATGGAGGTCGATTCGCCTTGAACCTGAACATGCGTCGCGCCGTCCTCTGTGCCGCCATGGCTACCTGCGCCCTCATCCTGCACGGAGTCGACTCAATTTCCCTGCCAGGAACGGAAGCCGATGTTCCCGCAGGCGCCGTCACCCAGACGCAACTGCCCCCGCCGATGCCGCCATCAGAGAAAACGCCGAAGGCGGGCGCCATCACCTTCCTCGTCGGGAAGGAGAGCTTCACCTTTTCCCCCGGCGCCGGCGCCGATTACCTGTCACCAGGAGCTTGGTCGTACCTCCCTACCCTGGATCCGGAAACGGCGAGGCAGGCAGCCCTCCTCTTTGCGAACGCGCTGCCCGACCACCTCCGGCTTCGGGAAGGCGGCCTTGAGGTGATCGCGTCAGCCCTTCTGGCCGGGGAAAGGGCCACTGTGCCTGTTCCCTCCTGGGTCGTCGCCTCCGAGATCCTACTCCCGCTCACCCATGTGAGCCAAAACGGAGGCCGCAACGCGTCGACCGCGCTGGATCATCTTGACGGCTATGTGCTTCAGGCGAATGAAACCTTCTCCTTCAACGACGCGGTCGGCCCCCGGACGGCGGACCGCGGGTTTATCACCGGCATGTCGCTGGTGGAGAATCGCTTTATCCAGGAACAGGGCGGGGGCATCTGTTTCGCCTCGACCATCATCCACCAGGCGGCGTCGCGAACCGATGTGGCGATCGTGGAACAGAACCACCACTCCCGTCCCGTCGCTTACGTCCCGCCCGGCGGAGACGCCACCGTCTACTATGGAGAACTGGACTACCGTTTTCGCAATGGCAGCTCCATGATGGCCTTTGAAAAGCTGCAGCGGCCCAACGGGCTCGGCGTCCGCCTGTGGAGGGCTATGTATTGACACAACAAAAAAGCCTCTCCTTGCAGCAGACGTACATAGACAAGCTCAAGGCATACTCCATGAATTTGGGATAATATGGTTTTGGGACTTGCCGCCTATCAGGAAATCATTTACATTTTTATTAGAATAACCGATAAGGAGTGTTGGGAAATGGCCGTCCTATTGATGCTAAGCGGCGCAATCCTGATGGTGGCTGGCTTTTATGGCTTGCGTAAGAGTCAAGAGCAACCGGGTCAAGCCAGTCTCCCGTCTCTGACAGATCAGGAACGCCGGGAGCGGTTGCGGCCCTGCCTTACCAGTGATGGGCGACAACCTTGAACGAGACAAACCGCCCTCAGCAGATCGATTCAGCGATCCGCCAAGGGCGGCTTTGATTTTCCTACTCTTTTTACGGGCTAATGCTGCTGCAACCTTATTCTACCTCAATGGTACGCTGTGGGAATCACAAACTGTTGATTCTGCTGCAGATCCGCTATCGGTTCCATCACATGGCCCGAGGCCTCGGTTGCGGGGCGAAGTTTCGGAATCGACGGGTAAATGGTGAGGAACCCGGCGCCAGTGCGCGGATCGATGCCGAGCGCGTCGATATCAGCGGTGGTGCACTTGAGCATCTCCCATGCCGCCTGTTCGGTCATGCGCTTGCCCAACCGCCCCTTCCCCCGCTGGAGCAAGATGGCGGCAAAACCGCTCGCATGAGGAGAAGCCATCGAGGTTCCACTCAGAACCATGTACCGGCCGCCGGGAGCGCAGGAAAGAATGTCGACACCGGGCGCGCTGACATCAACCTGATCGTTTTCGTTGGAAAAGAAGGCGTCGGTGATGGATCCGTCATCTTCGATTTTGACGGCGCCAACGCCGACCACCTCGGGGTAATAACCGGGGTAAATCTTCGCCCCTGGACCCATCTCGTCCCGTTCGTTGCCAACGGCGCAGATGACCAGCACCTGCTTGTTGACGGCATAGCGGACAGCTTCATGCAAAATGTCGGGGTTCGGAAGATCCTCTTTTTGAAAACCCATGCTCAGATTGACGATCTCGCAACCGTCGTCAGCAGCGTCGCGCAGCGCCTGAGCGCAGGCCTCCACGGCGCCTCCGCCGTGCTGGTTCAACACCCGGTAATCGCGAAGCTTCGCTCCTGGGGCGACGCCCTTTAACTGTTTATTGGCGGCGATGGTGCCAGCCACATGGGTTCCATGATAATGAAACTTATCCGGGCTCAAGCCATCGCGCACATAGTCGCGGCTGCCGATCACCTTGCCGGCCAGTTCGGGATGGCTCTGATCGATCCCCGTGTCAATGACGCCGACGACCACATCGCGGCCATCGAGGCCGGCCTCCCAGAGCGATGGCGCCCCCATCAAGGCCATACCCAGGCCAAGGCGCTTTTTCGGATCCAACGCTGCCAGTGTGTTGACAACTTCGACCGGCAACAGGGCCGTCTTCATTTTCGACTCCATGGCTCATCCTCCCTTCTTACCTATAAGGGTGGCTAACAAGGGAGGATATCATTCTCAACACTACAGTCATGACCCTATTCGGATGAAATCGAACCCGCAACAAATGCCTGGGTTGAATTGAAAAAAAGTGTCATTTCCATTATCGTGATAAGGAGAAAGCGACAAAGGAGATGGATCTATGTCGACTATCCAGGCAGGTGTCCTCGACATCCTCGGCGTCCCGGGCATGGAACACACCTATGCCATTATTGATGACAACATCAATTTTCACGACTACTGGACCGTCAGCACCAAAGCGAAGGATTTTCCCAAGCCGCTTTATACGCCAGAACAGGTGGAACTGGGCGCTTCCCTGCCCTGTAACCTCTACATCGCCCGGGGGCTGGCCGAGTTCGGCGTCCCCTCTCGCCTCGACCGCACTGATTACAACCACGGTCCCCTGAGCGGCGGCTACATGGATCTGGGTGACTGCGCCGGGATCATTTACGCCTATATGGGCGTATGCCACCAGATGTGCAACGTGATCCTCTGCTCCGCCGGTGACGGCGACATCGCTCACTCCCCGGTCAACTGGCCCAACAAGCTCAACGACAGCCGGTGGGTCTTCGGCTTCCGGGGAACGGTTCACCCCTATGATTACCAGTCCGGCGCCCAGACCTTTGAAAGGTATCTATCCAGCATGTATCAAGATTTGCTGGCCTTTTCCCAGATGGACAACCCGCCCACGAGCGACCAGATGCCGGGGCATTTTGACGAGCTCTATGCGGCGCTGCACAAAGACATCCGGTCACACCTGGGCGAGCAACCGGTGGCGCAGAACCGCGCCTCCCACCTGCGCCAACTCTTGTCGGCCTGTATGGGGCTGGAAAAAGACATCGAGTCATTCTTCCAGCACATCCTGGAAGGTGATCACGCCTTTACAACGACCAAGCACGAGTTGGACAACCTGCTGTTGCGCGGACAAGTGGCCCCGCAGGAGTACGCCGAAAAGGTCAACATGGCCCACACAGGGCTGCTCGCCCACCTGGCCGATGTCTTCAGTGAAGAAGAGTTTCAACAGGTCTTTGATCGCGCGCCTTCGGATCCCACCAGCCCCCTGATCATGGCTGAATTGATGCCCGAGTCCTATGAAGGCGTAAAGAAAACGCTGGGCCTGTAAGGGGTGGTGGGCGATCGTCTCCTCCGTATTCAATGCCTCCGCATTATGTAGAGGGGTAAGTCGCACCGTCGTCAAGCCCAGCATTCAAATTCGAAAACCGTTGGCGAAGGTTGCAGGCGCCAACGGTTTTCATTTGCAAAAAAGGGGGAGCGCACAACTACCGCTGTTGTCAACATCGGTAGTTGTGCGCTCCCCTATCTCGCTATGTAATGATGAATTATGCGCCTGACGCATGGAACCGATCTAGCGGATCAATCCCAACAACCGCCAATAGGGAACACTGATCAGCACAGAGAGGTAAATCATGACGGCATAGGCGATGGCCACCCATTGACCCTGGCGGTGGCTGAAGGCCTTTTCCTCGGTACAGTAATAGGTCATCAGATAGGTCGGCGACTGATAGGGAAAAAAGAAGGGATCCGTCGTCAACAAGATGACAAAAACCAGGATCCAGGGGTGGATCCCCGCCTGGGACGCCAGCGGGGTGATGGCCAGGATCAACAAAATAACCGCCGGATCGTCGCGGACGACAAGGGTGATCAGAAAGACGACGGTGATGATGACCGCCAAAAAGAGGTAGGGCGACACCATAAAGGGTTGCAGAAAATCGGCGAACAGATCGGCGATCCACTTGACCACACCCAACTGGGAGGCCACCTCGGCAAAGCCGAAGGCGACACCGATGAAGAGCAGGAACAGCCAATCGATGCCGCTCTTCATCGTCGCTTCATCGAGAACCCGCAAGATCACCAAGAGCGCAAAGCCGAGACTCATCACCCAGGCGTTATCGATTTGATGCCACGTCTGCAGGATCATCATGGCGATAGAGCCGAGTGTGACAGCGATGGTGATCTTTTCTTCCCGCGTCAGCGGCCCCAGTGTCTTCAACTGCTGTTCAAGCACATCCGTGGAAAGCACGGTCGCCGGTTTTTCCGGTTTGAATAAATAGACGACAAGACCGAACATTCCTGCGGAAAAGACGAGCAGCGCCGGCAGCGCGTAATAGAGCCACTCCAGCCAAGAGATGGTTTCCTGTTGCACCAACCCAAAGGCCATCATGTTGGAATAGGTGCCTGTCAGAAAGAAAGGGCACAGGTAGCCGTAAAAGACCATGGCCATCAGGGAGAGACCGGCGGAACCGCGGCTCCGATCCGGAAATCCCATCGAATCGGCGATGCTCCGTGAGATCGGGCCGGCCAGGGCCACCTTCGCCGTCGACGACGGAATCAAGGGTGAAAAGAGGATGCCGCTCAGAGCGATGCCCAGCAACTGCCCGCCATAGTGACGGGGGAAGGATTTGATCAGCAGCAGCGAGAGCCGGAACATGAGCCCCGATTTATTGATCGCCGCGCCAAGGGCCAGGATGCAGAGCATATAGATCCACGTCGGCGAGGCAAAGCCCGACAGGGCGACTGCCGGTTTGACCAATCCCGCCAGCACCCAGGCCAGCAACATCAGCAAGGCAACGATAAAGGCCGGAACGATATCGGCCATCCAAAAGACGACCGCCGCCAGGGAGACGCCGAGAAAGCGCATCCCCTCGGCGGACAATCCCGCAAAGGGTTCAGCGGCGTTGAAGTACCCCAGCAACGCCAAGGCGAACAGAACTGTGGCCGCCGTGAAGAGGGTATTTTTTTGAATGAGCTTTTTTGACTGTTCCACCAGACGAGCGCTGTTCGTCACCTGCAGGCTCTGTCGCGTCAGACTGTAGAGCCGGTCGGACAGGGTCGCTTTGACGCGCCTTCCTGTAAGACCTCCCGTTGCACCGCCCTTTGGATCGCCCTCCGCCCTTCCATCTACTGCGAGACCTCTGGCCACGTCCTCGTCTGTCCCGTTGTCGTTCCCATCGCCATTCTGGCGCCAACGGTGGTACCCGGCCAAGTTTAAACACTCCAGCGCCTTATGGCGCATCCCTTGTTCTTCATAGAGATCGGCCGCCAGCGTATAGAGACGTCCCAGTTGTTCCTGAGAAAAATCGCCTGGCTGGTCGATCGCCAGTGCAACTTTGCGCAAGGCCGACTCTGGTTCATCCTGTCGCAACCATTCCAAGTAAGAGCAAAAAAAGGTATAATGGGAAAAAAGCACAAGATCTGGGCAAGCGGCAAAGAGGCGCAACAGTTCCTTTCGCCCTGCCTCGTCCGCAGTCTCTCCGTTGCCGATCCCGTCGACCAACGCCACCGCTTCCGTCCAAAACCCGTTCTCGATACAGGTCTGCGCCGCCAGGCGATGCAGTCCCTTCGCTTGAAAAGCGCCGACCGCGTCGAAAATGAAGGCGTTTCTCACCGCTTCTTCGTTGCGTGATTCGTAGAGACTCTTCAACACCTTTTTTATCGCCGGGTCGATATGTATAACCAACGCGCCAGGCGGTGCGTCGGCTTCATTGGATGCCGATAGGGCATACATATGGTGGCAGTTCGCTTGACTGGCCCACAATTGATCCATATCGTCGGCGCGCCACAGCCAGGCCGGCGCCGGCGTGGGAATGACCGAGGCGGACAACAGCGCCTGGCGGGCGCCCTCGGGCAGTTGCATCAGCTCTTTCTCGATGATCGCCTTTTTCTCCATCCGGCTTTCCTGTAAGGAACGGTTCGTTTGCACCAACCGCTGGGAGAGCAGGCGAACCAGGTAGAGGGCCACCGTGCTGTTTTCTGCCAGCAGTTCATTGAAGGCCTCCTGGTTGATGGCATAGAGAATTGTATCGGTGGCTGCCATCGCCGAGGTGGAGCGGGGATTGCCGCTCAGTAGGGCCATCTCGCCAAAAACTGCGCCTGCTTCCAAAAAGGTAAGCGCCTGCCTCCGTTCGCCGGGAGCGCCGGTGAACAGTTCCACCTTCCCCCGCACGATCATGAACATCTTATCGCCGGCGTCGCCCTGTTCGAAAAGAAGGGTACCCTCAGCCAGTTCCATACGCTCGATTTTTCCGAGCAACCGGGCCTGTTCAATCGTGGTGAGGTCTTTGAACAGTTCGATATCGTTCAGTTGCAATACCGGTATACCTTCTCTCTTTTCACCCGTCTTTTGCGTTGAAGTGGAATTGGAAATGTTTTTACCATTTTACCATTATGGCAAGCAGGGGCAACAGCGCCGATTGACCTTCACTCGAGTTTACTTGTAAGGGGGGACGCTGCCACATGCCGGTGAACAAGGACGGTCAACGAGAAGGGGAACATCCCAGCGAGTACCTTAACGATATGGTCGAATGGGGCAACCAACAGTATAATCCCGGCCGGTACCTCGGCGGAGACCTTCCGCCGCATCTGAAGTACCCCAAGCCCATCATTCGCTGGATCGCGGGCCTCTCTCTACTCTTTATGTTGGGCAGCCTGATCTATCAGCTCATTCCCTTTGCGCCGCCTTTTCCATCCAGACCGCTACAGGAAAGAGCGGCGAATCCCACAGCCATTCACGTGGACATTCTCTCTAAACAAAATCTTGATTCCTGGGACATCGGCGTCGAGCCTCGTCTCACCGATAAGGGATTTGTCATCGACGTCCACCGGGAATATCGGGGGCAGAAGCCCCTTGAGGATGTGATGATTCAGACAGAGAGCACATCTGTCACATCATCGCCGAATCAACCCTATTATAAAGACGCCACACTCGGCATTCCTGTACAGCATGACGGTCAAGAAAACAAATTCATCATCAAATGGACAGAAGAAGGCATGGCAAGGGAAGGAACCTTTGTGATCAAAACGACGTTCCAAAACGAAACCGGTGAGAACAGCTAAATGGGTCGCTTGAGATATCTCGTCAACGCAAATTACTTGAGCGCGCTGTACGGCTTCGCCCTGTTTATGGTGACCCTTTGCCTTCCTTTTCCCCAATCACCACCCCGGCGATGACGACAACTACGGCGCCGCCTTTTTTATCGTAGGCCTGTTGTTGGTCTATCCCCTATACATCCTGCTCGTCACAGGCAGCAGTTTTTTTATTCGAGACGCTACGGTGGTGTCTATCGGCAGTAGAATTGCACGCATCTTCAGCATAAAACGTCGTTAGCCATTTCTCCTAATGGCTGTCCGACTGCCTTAAGGGCTGCCTAATCCATGCGAAAACGCGTTGGCCCAAATAAGAAAAAGCCTTTCCCAAACAGCGATGACGCTGTGGGAAAGGCTTTTTTCGTTTGTCCGCTCATGGGAAGTCTTTCGAGGCGATATGATGCTAGACCTTAAACTTGCCCAGCGCGCCTTGCAGGTCTTCGGCCAGTCTCGCCAAAGCGTGGCTCGACGCCGCGATCTCCTCCATGGAAGCAGACTGCTCCTGTGTCGCCGCCGAGACCGTCTGCGTTTGCTCTGCCGTATCCTTGACAATCCGGTCGATATCGCGCACCGAGGTGACAATATGCTGGCTCCCCTGGGCCAACTGTTCGATGGAAGCGGTGATCTCCTTGATCTGTGCAGACTCTTGGGCGATCAAAGCCACGATCTCTTGGAAGGCTTGTCCCGCCGTGTTGACCACATCGGCGCCGAGGGTCACTTCCCGGGTGCCATCGCGCATGGCGATGACAGCCTTATCGGTGTCCCTCTGGATGAGACCGATCAGATTGGCGATCTGCTGGGTCGCCTCCTGGGATTGCTCGGCCAACTTGCGCACCTCTTCGGCGACGACGGCAAAACCTCTCCCCTGCTCACCGGCGCGAGCTGCTTCAATGGCCGCATTCAGCGCCAGCAGGTTCGTTTGAGCAGCGATCCCGGAGATGGCGTCCACGATCAGGCCGATCTCCTTCGAGCGTTCCCCTAGTTGGGATACCACCTGAGCCGAACTCGCGACAGTGGACTCGATGCTCTTCATCTGACTGACGGCGGCGTTAACGGCTTGATCGCCTTGGGCGGCGGCGTTGGCCGTCTTGTCCGCTACGGTCAAAACGGTGTGGGCGTTGTCGGACACCTGTTGGATGCGTGTCGACATCTCCTCGATGACGGCGACCGTCGTTTCGACGGCCGTCTTTTGCTGTTCCGCCCCTTGCGCGACACCGGTAATCGTCGCCGCCACCTGATTGGTCGCCATGGACGACTGCTCGGCGCTGGCCGTCAACTCTTGGGATGATGCGGCCACCGTCTCCGCCGTGCCGGCCACATGGGTGATGAGCCTGCGGAGATTTTGCACACCCTGATACAAGCTCGCCAGCAACTGCCCCATTTCATCCTGTGACTGAACGACGACATCCTGCGTCAAGTCCCCCTTGGCGATCGCCTTCGCCACATCCATGCCCTGACCGATCGACCGGAGGATCGGCCGGGTGATGTAAATGGCGAGACCGACGCCGCAGAGCAATCCCATCGCCAAAACGATCAACAACAGTCTTTTTAGGGCATGTTCCTTTTCGGCGATACTTTGGTTTGCCGTGAGAAAGACCTGTGTTCGAATGTCTAGATATTTTTGCACTTCCGCAATCAGCGCCGCATTGTCCGGCGCCGCTTGATTGGCCATGTAGGCAACGGCGACCGCTTGGCCTTGCCTGTCAAACAACTCCACCATCTTGGAGGGGTGGGGCGCAAACTTTTGGGCCGCCGCGTTTACCGGCGCCAATTCATTTTTGTTCTCAGCGGTATGATTCAAATAGGTTAAGGCGTCGTCCGCCTCCTGCTGGGCCTTGCTCAGTTCGTCTTTAAATTTGGGATTTCCCGTCGCCAGATAGCCTCGTATTCCCGCCGCCTGGCGCGCCACATTCAAGGCCAGTTTTTGGGCATTGTCTTTCATCTGGATGCGATATTCGATCAGGTACTGCGTTTCCGCTTCTATCTTCGATAGCTGTACGAAAACAACAGCAACGATGACGGCCATGAGCGCAATCATAACGCCGAAACCGCCGTATATTTTGGTGCGAATGTTCATTTCTTCATCCCTTTCTGTATCGTTTGTCTGCGTTTTTTTCCCTGGAATCCATTAAGTCGTACTGCCCCTCACGCTTACCTTTATTCGGCGAAGGTTGAGAAACGGCTCGTCTTGTCGTGGACGTGAATAAGCATAGTTTATCACAAATAAATGTTCTACGAAAATTGTCCCTCTCTTTTTATGCCTTCCCCGGCAAGACTTTTGTGTCTCCGCTGCATATGTTGATGCGGGGGTGCTCTGATGGCCTATGTATGGGGAGTCGATTCGGCCTCACCGGTGAATCCCGAACTGTTGCGCTGCGTGATCGCTCGTTTCGGGAAGCCACTCTTTTGGGGGCGCTATCTGTCTACAGTTCCGCGGATCGCTTCCGGATTGACAAGAGCGGAACTCGCATTCCTGCGCCGCCAAAATATCAAGGTGCTGCCCATCTATAACGCCTTTCGCTATGCGATCGGATACGACAATGGAAAAAGAGTCGCTCGAGAGGCCCTTCGCAATGCCTGGCGACTGGGAATCGCCAAAGGAACCGTCCTCGTTGCCAATATCGAACACTTTTTCAAGATCGATGACCGGTGGATCCGCGGTTGGGTGGATACGATCCGCCTAGCCGGATACCGCCCGGCGATCTATCACGACCCTGTCCGGGGAGAGTTCAGCAGGGCCTACTGCCGCGCGGTAAAAAAAGACGCCCGGGTACAGCGTGAGACCGCCTTGTGGAGCGCCCAACCAGAAATCACGACGACGGGATCGCGCAATGCGCCGGCCTTTGCCCCCTATCGCCCTCGCTGCGGCGGGAATGTCTGGGCCTGGCAATATGGGCGCGATTCAAGGGTGTGCCCCATCGACACGAACCTCATGGACACGCGATTATATCGTCAACTTTTTTGACGGTTTTCTGCTTCAGACACATGGAAAAATCCCCACCTGGATGCGGTGGGGATTGGCTGATCGGCTTACTCGTTTCCTTTGTTCACAATATCGGTCAGACTCGCAGACAGTTGGGCCAATTGTTGCGACGCCGTGCTGATCTCTTCCATGCTGGCCATCTGCTCCTGTGTCGATGCCGAGATGGTTTGGGTGGACTGGGAGGATTCCTCTGTCACCACAGCGACCTGATCAATCACCTGCATCACCGTGTCGGCTTTGTCCACCAGCTTTTCCGTGGCTCCGTTTAATTTGCCCACTTCATCGAGAAAGCGCGCGATCGTCCTGGAAATCAGGCTGTAGCCGACGCTGGCCCCATTGGCTTTTTCCACGCCGTCGACAATCTGTTGCGTACCTTCGTTCATATTCTTTGTCATCTGATCCACGAGTGATTGCACGGTTCGGATGCGAAGGTTGATCTGCTGCGCCGCCTGATCCGTCTCCTCAGCGAGTTTTTTCACCTCGCTGGCGACGACGCCAAAACCCCGTCCAGCCTCGCCGGCCCGAGCCGCTTCAATGGCGGCGTTCAATGCCAACAGGTTCGTTTGCCCGGCAATGGCTGTAATCATATCGACGATTGTGCCGATTTCCCCTGAACTGTTTTCCAGCGCTTTGATCTGATCTGTATTTTGTTGATTATTTTTCGCGATTTGCTGCATGCGCGCAAGCGTGTCCTGGATCCGATGGTTGCCCTCCTGGGTCAGCGTCCGGGTTTCTTGGACGAACTCGGTGAGTCGATCCCGTTCCGATACGACGGTGTGGCTGATCTCGATCATCTCGGCGGCGAGTCGCTTGGCCGCATTCACATCCCGCGCCTGTTGGGCGGCTCCGTTGGCCAGTTCTTGGATGCTGTGCGATATTTCTGCGGAACTGGCGTTCATGTTTTGGAAAGCTGCCGCCAGTTGCTGAGACAATCCTTTCACTTCGCCCGACTGTTTCTGCACGTTTTCAATTAACGTTTTCAATTAACTTTTTCATGTCAATGATGCTGACATTGTTTTTGATGGCGGCTTGCAAGTCACCAATTTCATCATGGGTATGGAGGGAAGCGTCTCGCAGTATGTCCAGATTCCCGTCCGCCAGCGCCTTCGACAACTTGGAGAGCCGCACAATCGGCCGATAGGTGAGTTGGGTCAACGCGAAAACGACGGCTAGATTGACGAACAGGACGATGCCGATCTGGAGGGCCAATTTTTGCTGCATCCTATTAAGCCCCCTAATAGTATTTGAGATTAGACCCTCCAATGGGCTACAATGAGAACACATGGAGGGGACGCGAAAATGAGACGAAATCGATATCCGAAAGAACTGAAAGAGCAACTGATCCAGGAAGCCATGGAAGTGGGGAATGCAACACAGGTGGCCCGCCGACATGGGATCGATCCGAAACGACTGTATTGCTGGATTCGAGAGTCGCAACATAAGAGCTTCCAAGAAGCCCCCGCGACGGCAAAGCATATTGCTCCATATGTGCCATCCGCACAAGAATTCAAACAAATGGAATCAGAAAACATGGCACTGAAAAAGCTACTTGGCGAAAAGACATTAGAAATTCAAATATTGCAAGATGTAATAAAAAAGAAGAACCCGGGCTATCGGAAAAACTAGAAGTTGCCGATGAGTGGATAGTCCGGGAAGAAACCAGCACCGCCTTTGTCTTGCGTGTCATCGGCATTCACGAAGCCACCTACTACGCACGGCGCCAGCGTCTTCAGAGAGAACCCAAAGAGCGCACCTACAACGGCGGACGGCCGCAACCGGGGTATTCATGGACACAAGATGGAAGGCGAATCAGCGATGAACAAATCAAGGAATACCTGATGGAACTCATTGCTGGCGAAGAGAACATCTACGGATATCGAAAGCTGGGGCTCTGCCTCCATAAACAGCATCAGTTGGTCATCAATCACAAGAAAACCTACCGGCTATGCAAAGAGTTGGACATCCTATCGCCACAACGGAAGATCAAGTCTCAGCACCCGCGTCGGCTGGCGCGCAACCGAACCATTACCGCCTCCAACGAACTCTGGGAGATGGACATCAAATACGGCTACATCGCCGGTGAAGATCGATTCTTCTATCTCATGTCGCTCATCGATGTCTATGATCGCTCGATTGTAGACTACCATATTGGATTAAATTGCGAAGGTGTTGACGCAGCAAAGACACTGAAACGGGCGTTGTGGAAACGAAACTGCTTTGAAAAAGAAATGAAGCCAATTGTGCGAACCGACAATGGACCGCAGTTTATCAGCCGTGTGTTTGAGGAAACGTGCGTACAATACCAAGTCGAACACGAACGGATTCCCCCGAAGACGCCGAACAAAAACGCCCATATTGAATCGTTTCATGCCAACCTGGAACGCATCAAGCATGCCTTTGACTCCTACCAAGACGCCCACCAAGTGGTTGGAGAATACATTGACTTTTACAACCAGAGGCGAATCCATGGCAGCCTCTACGATTTGTCTCCTGTGGAGTTTTGTCGACAGCTGGCAGACGGAAACGTACCGGCCTTTGTTGTCACATTGTAGTGTGGGTAGCGCACCGTAGACCCGGCAGGCCAAAGCGCAAAGCCCGACGTCGACCGCCTAATTGACGTACCCTATACAGGCCGACGTCTGTCAAGGGACGCCGAAGGCGTGGCGATAGCCCTTGCCCTTGATAGACGTTGGTCTGTATAGGACTCTGCAAGAGGCGGTGACGGCGGTCTCGAAAAACAGCAGAGTATCTATAATTTTATGAAACTCTACGAAAAACTGCGAATAAGGGGTCTAGACTCTAGAATTAGGGGTTTGAACCGCATCGCCTGGTAGGCAGACGTAATATCGCGCAGCACGAAGACGGCCCCGACTTTGCGATGGCCGGCGTCATAAAGGGGAAAGGCCCCTTTGGAAAATTGGACATCCCCCTTCTTCACATCACCGAGAAGGATTCCCTCATCGGGCAGGGTATCGATCGTCACTGGCTCGGCAAAGAGGCCTTCATTCTCTGTCGTCTTATCGACCAACACCGTCGTGGGAAGGGCGTCCCAATTGTTGGCCAAATTGTGGTACTCCCGGTTCTTCGCCCATTCCTGTCCATCAAGCATTTCTTTTTTGATGACCATCCCGTAATCGTAGCCGGTTTGCTTTTTCAAGGTGCCTAAAAAGTGATCGATCTCTTCCCCCAATTCGATGTATCCGATCATTCGCCCCTGAAAGGCATAGGGCGCTACCACCCGCAGGGCAAAGGCGGTTTTTCCGAGTTCCAGGCCGGAGGCAACGGTTTTTTTGTCGATCGCTTCCCGGTATGTAATCCGTTTGTTCTCATCGCCGAAGTTGGCCGGCTGGTGCACCCGCAAAAAGATCTTATTCTCCGTTTCTAAGGTATGAAAATACCAATGAGTGATCCGGTAACGGTCTTTCAACTGCTTGTAGAGCGGAGAGGCCATATTATAGAGGTTTTCTCGCTGTCCTTGACTAAACAACTGCCCGAGTTGGGCGTTCTCCATGAGCGCATTCATCGTGGCCGACATCATGTTGACATCACTTTCGACAAGGTGGGCAAAGTTTTCTTTCGCAATCTTGATCTGTTCGAGCCCCGCCAATTTCGCTTCATCTCGGTAGGATTTGAGAATCAACCCGCCGATTGCGGAAGTGCTGACGAGAACCGAAAGAAGTGTAGCGATTATAATTTTCTTTTTTATGGTCAGATGCATGGTGAACGCTCCTTTCGCCGTTCCGTTTGTATTTGTGATCTCTATCACTTATTGAGGCAAGGCGACTCTCTATTCAAGTACTAAGGCGGAGCGCGATATGTATCGTTTTTTAATTTATTTAA